>JBBQMA010000095.1:0-8018 GCA_038328415.1 Chitinophagales bacterium
TGTTTATTTATTTTTACTCCTATGGATCTTGAAGTAATTGACTTCGTCTCATGTCTGCGCCGATTGCTCGGACTGGTCGATTATTTTGTAGTGAATATTTCATCCCCCAACACACCAGGCTTGCGGGAGCTTCAGGACAAAGACCCTCTTCGGAGACTTATGTTTACACTACAGGAAGATAACCAACGACAGTCAACACCCAGCCCGATGTTGCTAAAAATCGCTCCGGATCTCACTGAAAATCAACTTGATGATATTCTGGAAATAGCATTACAGGCACAGTTGGCAGGGCTAGTAGCCACAAATACCACGATAGAACGAGCCACATTAGTCAGCTCGCCGACAGTTTGGCAGGAAATAGGTGCTGGTGGACTTAGTGGCGCTCCATTACAGGAACGTTCAGGCAATATGATGCGTTACCTTCTGAAGAACGCTAAAGGAAATCTTCCGGTGATTGGGGTGGGTGGCATTGATTCGCCAGCAGCAGCATCCCTTAGATTAGAAGAGGGTGCTTCATTAATTCAGGTTTATAGTGGTTTGGTTTTTGAAGGTCCTGATTTAGTGAAATGTATTAAGAAGCATCTTCAAAAAGCTCTTTAGTGTTATCCCATCCTCCACGTTCACTGACCTGATGGTCATAAACGCATACTTATGTGGGTACTCCTTTTTTTACTAATCCTTGCCGTAATCGGTACGCTAATCAGGGAGAATAATTTACAATTCTACCGCGACATTCGATTTTGGATTTCTGTAATTTGTCTTGGCGCACTTCTGGGCCTCGGAGTTGTTTAATGACATAAACCCTTGGTCATTGCTCCTGGTGTTTTCACAACACTAGTTTACGTTCGCATCGTAATGGAATTCGTTTTATCTTTCGTCAATGATTTCTCCCCAATCAGGACTTCGAACAGGAAATGATGGTTTGACCCGCTGTTGGTGGTGCGGAGATGATCCGTTTTATCAGCACTATCATGATCACGAATGGGGTCATCCTGTTTATGACGAACTAAAGCTGTATGAAAAAATTTGCCTGGAGGGCTTCCAGTCCGGGCTCAGTTGGCTAACTATATTGCGCAAGCGAGAAAATTTCAGAAACGCATTTACTGGATTCGACGTCCAAAAAGTATCCAGGTTTAACGCTGATGATGTAGAAAGGCTTATGTTGGATGCGGGTATTGTAAGAAATCGACGCAAAATTGAGGCAGCAATTACCAATGCCAAAGCTGTATGTGCAATGCTCGACCGCGGTGAATCCCTGAGCAGCTTTTTCTGGTCGTACAAACCGCACCCTTCCGAGCGACCGGATAAAATGACCTATGAAGTGATTCAAACCTTGACTGAAACACCAGTCTCGAAGGAAATTAGTAAAAAGCTTAAAGCCATGGGTTTTTTGTTTGTCGGACCTATTACGATGTATGCACATATGCAGGCTATGGGTCTGGTCAATGATCACCTGGAAGGCTGTCATGTGCGCGAGAAGATTGTGGATTTGCACATTTGATGACAAAGCGTTCAAGGATAAACCAGCCAGAGAAACAAATGCAAAACCAAAACCAAAGTTCTTCCTACGTGCGCATTAACCATTCTCTAATCAACATACTTTTCTGAATCACGGATCATTTTCAAAGATGGATACAACAAACAGGCCTTATGACATCATCCTCTTTGGGGCAACGGGGTTCACGGGTCAAATAGTAGCCGGATACCTCGCTGCGCACCGGCATACGGAAGATGTTAGACTGGCTTTAGCCGGAAGGGATTTGTCCAGGTTGAAGGAAATTTGCGCAACGCTCTCTACTTTACAGACTGAGATAGGCCTTATCCAAGCTGATCTTGTGGACGAAGCTTCCCTTCAGAATATGGCAGCGCAAAGCTACGTTGTGATCAGTACGGTCGGGCCGTATAACTGGTATGGCGAATCACTTATTAAAGCTTGTCTGCAAGCAAGAACCAGCTATCTTGACATCACTGGCGAACCCGCATTTGTACATCGGATACATTCACATTATCACCAGTCGGCAATAGATGCCGGAATCAGCATAGTGAATTGCTGTGGCTTCGACAGTATACCGGCTGACATTGCTACATGGTTAACCGCCAAAGCACTGCCGGTACAACTACCCAAAACGCTAAGGGCCTACATACGGACAAATGCGGCATTCTCAGGGGGCACATGGACAACAGCTATTCATGCCTTATATCAGCGATCCAAAGAAGGGAAACGATCAAGTTCTGGCCCAAAGCATCCGGATACGCCCCGTTTGCCGCTGAGGGTTCATTTTAACAAGGACCTGCGACGTTGGGCAATACCAATGCCAGTTGTCGATCCCCATATCGTAAAACGCAGTGCGCTACATTTGCCGCTGGATTATGGAGTGGCTGTAGCCTATGGCCAATTTTTTACAACATCCAGTTTATTGAACGTGGTCCGTCTTATCCTTCCGATAGCTTTAATTGCAATCGGGGTCCGTTTTAAGATTGTGCGAAACTGGCTATTCCGGCGGTTTCCTCCGGGCACCGGGCCTTCGTCTGCAAAGCGGGCAGCCAGTCGGTTTGAAGTCAGGGTAATTGGGGAAGCGCAAGGCTTCCGTGCTGAAACCATAATTTCAGGGGGTGATCCGGGTTATGATGAAACCGCAAAAATGTTGTCCCAATCAGCGTTTACTCTGTTAAAAAAAATGAGGGAAAACAGGATGAAAACCGGGGTCAGAACGCCTGTCGAAGCTCTTGGAGAGGATCTTGTTCTTCGACTTAAGCAGCAAGGCATTGCAATATCCGCCAACTAAGGAACCTGCTGTTTGCTTTAGGATCTGTTAAACATTCAGGTAATTCAGCAGCGACTCATAGTTCTCTTTGAGCGACTCGGTGTAATCAGATTCCTGATAACTCGCTTTTACTTTATATTTATAACGTTCCAGACTGGCGACGATGCGGCTGACACTCGGAGCGTGAAGTTTAATCGTAACTTCCATTACCTCGGCCTGAGGTTCGGAGCTCAGATACATCAGTAAGATGATACCATTTTCACTTTCAATGATTCGTCCGATTTCACCTGGCGTGAAATCACGTCTATTCACCTCTATGATCAGAATACTTCCGTTCTCAGCCAGGGACGTAGCATTAGCCAGGTAAGCTAATAAATCATCCTGGGTAATCAGTCCCAGATAATCGCCTTTATCGTTAAGAACAGGTATGACCGTCAACCGACCCTGACCCATGATACGCAGTACTTCGACCAGGTGATCATCGGCGTTAACGTAGGGCTTGTGTGCTCCCAACTCGTACGAGCCTATAGGATCATCCATATTCCCCGCAAGGATATCGTCTTCAGAGATAAGACCTAAAAATTGTGTATTGTTTACGATCGGCAGGTGCCGTACCACTGCATCCCTCATCAAATGCAATGCATCTTCCCCACTTGTAGATGTGCGGAGAGGCAGGATAGATTCAGTGATCAGGTCTTTTGCCAGCATAGCGTTTTGGCCCAAAGGCCGTTTAATAGGAGATGCTAAAACAGTACATAAAGTTGCATGAACTGTTATCCCATCAGTTTTTCTTTTAAGGATTTGAAATCCAGCTCACTGATTTCACCGGCCTGACGCTGTTCATTTAGCTTTCGCAATGCTTCCAGAAGGGTGTCCTCTTTCCCTACATCAAGAGCTTTGGAAGTAACCATTCGATAGTTATTCTCAACAAAATCAGGAAACTCCGGCTGTATCCTCAGAAAAGCCAGACTATCATGAGAGGCAATCTTTTCCCTTTCTTTAAAGCCACAGGCTACGGCTTGCTCCAAGTGATAGAACCCTTTGGTGGTATCTTCAAGGATAGAATAAGTACATGCGAGATTAAAGTGAATAGACGGGTTGTTGGGGGCTAATGCTACAGCCTGCAAAAAATCAGCCAAAGCGCCTTTCATATCATATTCCTTAAACTTTTTACTCCCACTCTTGAGCCATTTAGACGCTCCGCTGAAAAAGGCAGCCGGTTGTTTTGTTTGTTTTGAAGGTGCTGGCGGGCTATTTTCCTTGGTCTTTCCAGACCAGTCATACCAGGAAGATTTAGCCTTGTTGTATTTAGTATTAAACGCTTCATCATGCATGGTCGCTAAAAGGAGACCCTCGACCAAAGCAACGACGAAAAGCACGAGGATGACAAAAGGCCAGCGCAAAAAAATGGCGAGGAAAAAAAATATCATCCTGTAACTACCGGAGCTAAACCCGCGCAGATACATCTTGTGAAGTCCTAAAACACCTCCAAAAAAGGCAAAAAATACGGCAACAATCCGGTTTTTCATTGGCGAAACTGATAAGAAAAGTTCATACTTTTTTCAATAATCTTCAAAAAAACGGGTAATTCAGCAAATCTTTTCAGTATAATCGATGAATAAGGTACATTACTCGACCGGATAGATCATTCTTGTCAGATCTAGAAACGCCTCCAACTCCAATTGTTCCGGTCTTTTTGTGAATAGGGGCATTTCAAGTAAGGCAAAATCCGTCACGAGCGACTTCATGGTGTTCCTTAGCATTTTTCGCCGTTGCCCAAATGCGGTCTTTACCACCCGGATAAAGTCCTCCTCCCGACAACCGATATTCGTATTCGACTTGCGGCTGAGTCGGATTACGCCACTCTGTACTTTAGGAGGAGGGTCAAAGGATTCCCTTGAAACAGAGAATAAATAATGACCTTCATACCAGGCCTGGACGAGGACACTTAATATGCCGTAATCTTTTGTCCCCGGTCCTGAAACGATACGTTTGGCGACTTCCTTTTGAAACATACCTACCAGCTCAGGCACTAAATCCTTATTTTTCAACATGCTGAAAACAATTTGAGAACTTATATTGTAAGGAAAATTGCCCACAATTGAAAAAGGCTTTCCATCAAACAAACCAGGCAAGTCAAGCTGAAGAAAATCACCCAACAAAAGTTGTCCAGCCCACTCCGGATGCGCTTTTTGCAAAAAGGCAATCATATCGGGATCAGCATCTATGGCTTTAAAACCGGGATATCGTTCTGCAACAAATTGAGTAAGTATACCTTTGCCGGGACCTACTTCTAAAATGTTGGACTGAACACTTTCGGCAGTAAGGCTGTAAGCGATATGCCGAGCGATATCCGGATGACGAAGGAAGTGTTGACCATAGGACTTTTTCGCACGCATGATGTAAAATGCTACTTTTGAAGCTTCAAGATTACAGAAAACTGGCTTGTCAGGGCAGAAAACAAAAAATAGAACATGAGATTACCGAGAATTGGCATTACTACAGGCGATTTGAATGGCATTGGACTGGAAGTGATCATCAAAACGCTGGCTGATGAAAAGCTCTTAAAATATTTTACACCGATTATTTATGGTTCGGCAAAAGTGGTCAGCTATCACAAAAACATTGCCATTCAGGGCCCCTTTAATTTCCAAACAGCGGAAAATGGAGCTACTGCCTCCGAAGGAAAAATAGCTGTTGTGAACTGCTGGCAGGACGCTGTAAACATTGAATTGGGCCAAATGACAGCGGAGGGCGGGAAGTACGCCTACCTTTCACTGGAGCGGGCTGTACAGGAACTGCGGGATGGCAAGATTGATGCACTGGTCACTGCACCTATTCACAAAAAGGCTATGGAGTCGGCCAATTTTGAAAACATAGGTCACACGGAATATCTGGGTATAGCGTTTGGCATTGACGAGCCCTTAATGCTGCTGGTCAGCGATAACCTTCGCGTAGGCGTGGTGACCGGTCATGTGCCGCTTTCGGCTGTAAGCGGTCTGATCAGTAAAACGCGAATCATTGAAAAGATTCGGCAGATGAACCAGACGTTGAAAGTAGATTTTGGCCTGGAACGCCCGGTGATTGCCGTACTGGGATTGAACCCGCATGCCGGCGATGGTGGATTGATTGGAAATGAAGATGAGTCGGTAATTATGCCCGCTATTGTTGAAGCTAAAAAAAGCGGAATCATGGTTTCAGGACCTCACCCAGCGGATGGCTTTTTTGGTAGTGGCGCATTCAAAAAGGTGGATGGTATTCTTGCGATGTATCATGATCAGGGCTTGATTCCCTTTAAAGCCTTAAGTTTTGGTCATGGTGTGAATTTTACGGCAGGATTGCCAGTCGTGCGTACCAGTCCGGACCATGGTGTTGCTTTCGATCTGGCAGGTAAAAGCCTGGCAGATCCTTCATCCTTCAGGGCAGCTCTCTTCCTGGCTTTAGATGTATTCCGACAGCGCCGTCAATATGCTGAATGGCATGCCAATCCGCTTCAAACAAGGGATACCTTCCGCAAAGGCGAGGATGAGCGGTTTGACCATTAACGTAAAGTCAGTAATTTTTATGCCCGGCCAACCAATAGACTAAAAAATGCACCATTCATATCCGAAATGGTCCGGAACATTCCATATGCTGCCGGGTAACTCGATAGTATAAACGTATCTTTGATAAAAATTTCCTAGCATGGGCGCACGGGCGATACCCCTTGTTGATCTGAACCAGTTTATCCATGGTGATATACAAGAACGTCAGGCATTCGTTGATGCGTTGGGCGAAGCTTTTCATTCATCAGGATTTGTAGGAGTTGTTAATCATGGTATACCCAAAGAACTTGTTGATCGCTTTTACAAGGAATCAAAATCATTTTTTGCGCTGCCCTCAGACGTAAAGAGGCAATCGGAAATACCCGGGATGGCGGGACAAAGAGGATATACCTCCTTCGGAAAAGAGCATGCCAAACAATCCCAGGTTGCTGATCTGAAAGAATTTTTCCAAATTGGCCAAATAGTTTCAGCGACAAGTACCCTAGGCGGGACCTATCCGGCGAATGTACATGTTGCCGTACTGCCTGACTTTTTGCCTACTGGTTTAGCCCTTTACAGGGCTTTTGAAGAGGCAGGTGCTCATTTACTGCGCGCTATCGCGATACATCTGGATCTGGATGATGATTATTTTGACCAGAGGATCGTGAATGGCAATTCTATCCTTCGAGCCATACATTATCCGCCAATAGCCAATGAACCAGCAAGCGCCATACGGGCCGAACAACACGAAGATATTAATCTAATAACTCTGCTTGTTGGGGCTTCGGCAGGAGGATTGCAACTTTTAACCAAACAAAATCAGTGGCTGGATATTATTCCGGGAGAAGATGAGATCGTAGTGAACGTTGGAGACATGCTTCAGCGTTTGACTAATGATTATCTTCGATCTACTACCCATCGGGTAGTCAATCCTCCTCGTGAGGAGTGGCACCAGGCAAGATTGTCGATTCCGTTTTTTTTGCACCCACGCAGTGAAATGGATTTGACCTGTCTGCCGGATTGTGTAATTGAGGACAATCCGATCCATTATGAACCCATTACCGCAGGCGAATATCTGGATGAGCGTTTGCGGGAAATTGGATTGAAGAAGTAACTTCGTAACATCAAATACAAATTGACATGAGTACATTTATCTGGATATTCAATTTTGGCGGGAGCGAGATTATTCTCATTATGTTCGTCGTATTGTTACTTTTTGGTGGTAAAAAAATACCTGAACTCATGCGTGGATTAGGAAAAGGCATCCGCGAGTTCAACAATGCACGCACCAGTATTGAAGGGGAAATTCGCGAAGGAATGCGCGAAGTAGATCTTCGAAAGCTGGAAGAAAAAAAGGCCGAAGAAACGAAAGTTTAATCTCAGTCTTACAGGGTATCTATCGCTAGTCGCCTGCTTACATGGATACATGGCCGGGCAAACTGCTCTTATTTGGGGAATATACCGTATTGTTGGCCGGAGATGCTATTGCCATTCCGCTCAATGGGTTGTCCGGCACATGGGTAACCAAAGGAAGCCAACCTGATGAACGCTTGCAGGCTTGGTTAACCTGGTTGAAACAGCAAGAATCAATAAATGAATTACCCTGGTCCATTGACCTATTTGGTTTTCAAAGCTTTATAGATTCGGGTGGTTTTTTTCAATCAGAAATCCCGGTAGGATACGGGCTTGGGAGCAGTGGGGCACTGGTAGCCGCATTTGCAGCAACATG
>JBBQMA010000096.1:0-7989 GCA_038328415.1 Chitinophagales bacterium
GTCCCGTTTGATAATCCCGGCAAGTATCTTTCTTTCAATTCGTCTGAGCCGTAAAGCCACAGCGGCACTACACATGCCAGTAGGTGGGCACTTATGGAAAAATTAAACCCATTGTCAAGGCTCGTATGTCCCAACGCTTCCAATGCAATAAGGGTGTCCAAAGCACCAAGACCTTTTCCCCCAAAGGCTTCAGGTATAGCCAAGCCAGGTAGTTTGAGAGATCCGCTACGTTCCCATTTTTTGCGATCAAATACTTCATAAACTTTAGAATCCTTCGAATGGTCAGAGAGATGTACGGCAACAAATCCCCGGATGTCGTCCAGTAGCACACGTTGGGTGATATCAGGGGTGAAGGAGTACATGTCGTTATTAGAGAATTTCCGGGTTAAAGGGATGCTGATAAAGCTGGATAATTGACTTTATGCGTACTGGTCTTTGGTATTTCCTGGAGGTGAACGTACTGGTCCGGAAGCATATACATAGGCACAAACCCTGTCAGGAACTCCTGTAATTGAACAATCGATATTTCATCACCGCTTTGGCTTCCATAAAAAGCAATGATCTGTGTTTCTGAACCATTAGCTCCCTTTTGCTGGTGGACCACCCCAGCCTCACTAATGTCGGGGTGGGTATGCAAGGCTGATTCAATTTCACCTAGTTCGATCCGGTATCCATTCCGTTTTATCATTCGGTCTTTACGGCCGTGATAATGTATAGCCAGGTTTTTATCCACCCGCACCAGATCGCCTGTGCAATAACATTTTTCGCCATTGAAGTCCAACAGGCACTCAGCGCTGCGATCCGGATTGTTCAGATAACCTGCCATTACGGACTGTCCGCCAACAAGGAGTTCGCCCTCCAGCCCGGGCTTGAGGATTTGGGGGTCATTACCTACTAGAATATAACACGTTGAATAAGGGCAGGCAGTGCCGATAGGAAAAGGCTCCTCCTGATGAGAATCAATGGCGCCAGACAAAGCAAAATAAGTGCAGACGTTTGTTTCGGTCGGACCATATAGGTTATAAAACTGGGCTTGCGACCAGCGTGATCGCAATTCATTCAAAGGAGCTACCGGAAAAACTTCGCCCGCAAATAAGATCAATCGTAGACTGTCAAACTGATACCGATCCATGCGACCAAACCGGAGCATCATCTTCAATGTTGTCGGTGTGGCATACCAGCAGGTGATACTGAAACGCTGGATCACTTCGCAGAGCAACATCGGATTTTTTACGGATACAGCATCGATTAACACCACACAGGCTCCCTTGCTTATTGCTGTATACAAATCAAAAATCGAGAGATCAAAGTGGAATGGTGCAATAGATGAAAAAACGTCCCGGGAGGTAACCTCGAATTGATCAGCGCACCAATGGATGAAACAAAGGGCATTCGAATGGGTTATCATGACTCCCTTGGGCTTGCCTGTAGATCCGGACGTATATAATATATAGGCCAAATCAGCAGGAATTTCAATGGCATCCTGGTAGCTACGTTTCCATTGGAGCAGAACTAATTCTCTGCCAAACAACGAAAATGATCGGACAAAATAAGGTGGATGGGCTGGGGTAATGGCATTAGCCCATTCAGGCGTAGTTAGAATAGCCGACGCCCTAGCGTCGGACAGTATAAAACTGTTTCGTCCCACTGGGGCATCCACATCGAGCGGTAGATAAGCTGCGCCAGCCTTAATAGCACCAAAAATACACGCCACTGAACTTATTGACTTTGGTAGACAAATCGCTACCCGGTCCGTTGATTTAATGAACGGACGCAACATACCTGCAACGGATTCACTGCCTTCAGCGAGCAATCCGTAGGTAGCCGAGTCGCCATCTAGTTGATAAAAGGCAACATGATCCGGAAAGCAACTGAAGGCCTCCTCAATGAGCTGACGCAGCGTGTTCATGATTCGGCTTTATTGCCTCTCTTTAATAAATGCCTCGATAAGATCCAGTGAGTCCAGATTGTCATTGCTGACTTCATGGGGCTGAAATTGGATATTAAATTCCTTTTCAAGAAATTCTACCAATAACAGTGCTGAAATAGAATCGATCAGCCGACTGCTTAGCAGTGGGGTAGTACTAGATAATTCGCCCGCCTTTACCGGCAAGTTGAGTTCGTTAAGCAAATAGGCGCTTACTGTTTCCTGAATAGATGACATTCGTGATTGAATTAAGTTATTGAACGGTTTTCATTTTATAAGACCCTCGACCTTAAAGACATTTTTTCGAGTTACACTGCTTGGTGTTGAGCGAAATTAAGCAGTAGGGATTTCTCCGAAGCATCAGGTTAAAAAGAAAATCAGGGATGTATTTGGTTAATGATTTCTTCTTTTCCGTTGACGCACATATTATATTTTAAACAAATAAGATGCCAATAACTGCCTTCCTTTTACTTTAGAAATCCGGAATTCAAAAGCATCATTTGTGCTATCTCGGCCAGACGGATGAACAATTGGTCGTTTCTTTGCGTACATATTCCGCTTTCTCTTGCGTTAGAACGACATCATGCAGTTTATATTTCCGGCTTTTCTAATAGCGGGTCTTGCCATAGCAATACCCATTCTTATTCACCTCTTTTACTTTCGTCGGTTTAAACAGGTGTATTTCACTAATGTCCGATTCCTTAAAGAAATCAAAGAGGAGACGGCTTTACGGTCCAGGCTGAAGAATCTCCTTGTTTTATTGATGCGTATTCTTGCAATCCTGGCCCTGGTAATTGCCTTTGCACAGCCTTTTTTGCCACGAGGTGAGGCGGCAGGATCCGGCCCCAAAGCAGTGGCTATTTATATCGATAACTCTTTTAGTATGCAGGCCCAAAGCAAGGATGTAGCACTCATCGAAGTAGCAAAATCCAAAGCCAGACAGCTTGTGGAAGGATACAATACAACGGATAAGTTCCAGATACTAACCAATACGTTCTCCGGGAAAAACCAGCGTCTTGTCAGTCAGGATGAAGCACTTGCCATGATCGATGAAATTGTGGTGAGCCCCGCTGTCCAGACAATTCCTACCATATTATTGAGGCAACAACAAATTCTGAAATCTGAACCCGATCGAAAACCTGTACATTATCTCATTTCTGATTTCCAGGAAAGTATTACACGTCTTCCACCTGAAAGAGACACCGCTTTGGAGATATTTGTTATTCCCTTGAGTGCGATCCAGGAACAAAATGTAAGTATCGATTCCGTTTGGTTTGAAGGGCCTGTATTGATCGATAAACAACCCAATACCATGATTGTAAGGGTGAAAAATCATGGTTCCGCTGCTGTCGAACAAGTAAGGCTTTCTTTGCTGGATGGGCCACAAGAAAAACCGGTGGGCACCATGAATATACCCGCCAACAGCCATGTGTTTGACACCATACTATTTACACCCCAACAAAGTGGTTGGCAAGCGCTTGAGTTGCGGATCAATGATTATCCTATTCAGTTTGATGACCACTATTTCGCAGCTTCCAACGTCCTCGAAAGACTGAAGGTATTGGTCATTCATGATCAGCAGCCAAACCGCTTTTTACAAAAAGGCCTTGAAAATCTCAATGCCATGGAAGGGGTTTTTCAATTGGCGGGACGCATTGATTATGACCAGATCAGGACGTTTCAACTCATTGTATTGGATGGATTACCTGAACTCTCCTCCGGACTGCGTGAAGCCTTACTATCCTATCTAAAAGCTGGAGGCAATGTGCTCATTTTCCCTCCAGCCCGAAAAGTGAATCTGCCGGGATACAATGAATTTTTAAAAACCACTGGTACGCGACAATTAGGTGCCTGGACTGAAAACACACGTGACATAGGCCAAATAAATACAAATTCATTTGTCTTTAAGGATGTTTATTTGAATACCAGTGCCAATTTGACCTTGCCCTCCACAAAAGCTAATTATGCCTGGAGCGGATCTGGTGCGGTACCTGAAGAACAATTGCTGATCTATCGTGACGGACAAACGATGTTAGGTCGTTACATTCAGGGCGTTGGCAATCTTTTTCTAAGCGCTGCGCCCTTGGATGAAGAATATAGTACCCTTGGCAAAAGTGGAGAGGTCTTTATTCCCATGCTCTATAAAATGGCACTGGCCGGCAATAGGCGGAGCGCGATGGCTTATACGATTGGGCTGGACGAAGAAGTAGCGTTGCAAGTGCCAGTTACTGGTAGCGCTGAACGCCTACTAAGATTGCGATCCAATGATTTTGAATTTGTCCCCCAACAACGGTTTGTAGGTTCCGAAGTTCGGCTGGGTATCCAAAACGGGTTGGAGAAGGCAGGCAACTATGCGCTGTTAACAGATAAGGAGGAAGTCCAGGGAATGGTGGCTATGAATTATAATCGGCTAGAGTCTGTGCAGGAATTTCTCAATTCTGAGAATTTGGAGGGCCTTGGTTTTGAGGTAGTGGATGATGTAGCATCGGCTGATTTGTCTGTTTGGGTCGGTGAAAAGGAACGAGGCATTGTATTATGGCGCTTGTGTGTAATTTTGGCTTTGGTATTTTTAATGATTGAAACGTTCTTGTTGCGTTTTTGGAAAACCTGAGCCATACACAAATGAATATTTTACTGCGCAATGCCACTATAATTGATCCCGGGAACGCTTTTCACCTCCAACAAAAAGACCTTCTGTTTAAGCAGGGGATTCTCGATAAGATAGGTGAACAGCTGCCAGCAGATGGTGCACTTATTTGGGAGGGCGACGATCTGTTTGTTTCTCCAGGATGGTTGGATATAGGTGCGTATACGATGGATCCAGGTTATGAACACCGTGAGGACCTGCTGTCTTTTTGCAAGGCAGCAGCAGCTGGCGGATATACATCCGTAGCTGTTTTTCCTAATACAGATCCGTTCGTCCACAGCAAAGGCGAGGTATTATATATTAAAGGGCATCCGCAAGTAATGCCGGTCCGGCTATTGCCTATTGGTGCCATTTCCCGGAATGGCGCCGGCGAGGATATTGCTGAAATCTATGACATGCACATGGCAGGAGCGGTAGCCTATTCTGATGGTTCCAACCCTGTACAAAAATCAGGATTGCTTCTTCGGGCGCTTCAGTATGTCAAAGCCATAGACGGATTGGTTATCGATCAGCCTCTTGATCTTTCCTTGGCGTCCAAAGGTCAGGTCCACGAAGGACCAGTTAGTACGGCATTGGGTATGCGTGGCATTCCTTCGCTCGCAGAATCTTCACAGGTTTACAGGAATATTCAATTGCTGCGATACGCTGAATCAAAACTACTGCTCCACGGAATTTCCAGCGAAGAAAGCATGGAAATGATAAAAGCTGCAAAACAGGAGGGACTCCGCTTGGGCGTAAGCGTTCCGGCCATGAATCTGGTGTATACGGATCAGGAACTGGATACCTTTGATACCCAATTCAAGGTGATGCCGCCCCTTCGGTCTTCCCGGGATCGTGAAGCACTCCTTGTTGGGCTGGCTGATAATACTATTGATGCCATCGTATCTAATCACTTGCCTTTGGAGGAAGATCAGAAGGATGTGGAATTTCCCTATGCCGGATTCGGTGCCAGCGGGCTTGAAACGACCTTTGCGTTGGTCCATACACATTTGGTGCCCAAGGCGCTGAGTATTACCCAATTAATTAACAAATTGTGCCATCATCCACGGCAGGCTTTGGGATTAGCACCAATCGCTCTGCTTGAAGGATCCGTGGCGAATGTTACTGTTTTTCAGCCCAAAAAATCCTGGACATTCCACGTTCGGGATCAATATTCCAAAGGGCCCAATAACCCGTTGGATGGCCAATTGTTTACCGGCAGTGTGTTTGGGACCATTCTGGACAAAACACACTTTCTCAATCAAACAATATGAGTAAGTCTTATTTCTATCCGGCACCTATCTTTAACCGTCAAACCTAAACCAAATGAATACAAACCAAACTAGTCTCAATTACGGATTCATCGGCGGCATGGCTGCCATAGCTTTGTCCCTGCTTTATTATCTCTTGAATGTACGCGGATTCATCTCCTATGGCAGTTGGATTGTGACGCTGACCATAGGTGCTACTATGGTAATGGCAGCGCTGGCCGTTCGCAAAGAACAGAATGGGTTTCTTGAATTTAAGGCAGCCTTGAAAGTCACTTTTTTAGTTTGGGTAATAGGCTCGTTGTGTTCGACTGTGTTTCTTTATTTACTTCACAATTATATCGACACTGGTCTTGAAGAAATCCAGCGTGAGGTTGTAACAGAAATGATGGATAAATTCATGGCCAATGCCGATGAAGCAACGCTTGATACAATTACCGAAGCGATGGAAGAGCAAGGTTTTGGTCTGGATCTAAAAAAGAGCTTTTTAGGGTATGGATTTGGTCTAATCTTTCCCGGTTTTATAATTGCACTGATCATTTCAGCTATTGTAAAGAAGAAGAGTACACCTGAGATAGAATTCTAGCTGCGACATATGGACCTGAGTTTAGTCATTCCCCTTCTTAATGAGAAAGATTCTCTTCCTGAGCTACATGCCTGGATTAGTCGTGTACTCGACCCACTTGGCTGGCAATGGGAGATCATCTTTATTGATGATGGCAGTAAAGATGATTCTTGGGAGACCATCCAGTCTCTGGCGCAGCGCGATAGCCATGTGAAAGGCATTAGGTTTAGTCGCAACTATGGCAAATCTGCAGCTTTGCAAACCGCGTTTAGCGTCACAAAAGGAGATGTAGTGATCACTATGGATGCAGACCTGCAAGACAGCCCGGATGAAATACCTGAATTAGTTCGAATGATAAGGGAAGATGGCTTTGATCTGGTTTCAGGCTGGAAGAAAAAAAGGCTGGATCCCGCTTTGACAAAAAATCTGCCCAGCAAATTTTACAACTGGACCGTACGCTGGATGAGTGGCATTCAGCTCAATGATTTTAATTGTGGACTCAAGGCTTACCGTTCAGAAGTCGTCAAAGCCATCGAAGTATATGGCGATATGCACCGGTATATTCCGGTGTTGGCAAAATGGGCCGGATTTAGTCGGATTGGTGAAAAGGAGGTTCACCATCAGGAAAGGAAATTTGGTGTTTCCAAATTTGGCGTTGAACGTTTTATAAGAGGTCCTCTTGACCTGATGTCTGTCATTTTTATTTCCAAATTCGGAAAGCGCCCCATGCATCTGTTTGGACCACTGGGTGTCCTGTTTTTTATTCTCGGATTTGCCATTCTGGCCTGGCTATCCTACCAAAAGCTGGTGATCAACGAGTACGGGATTGCTGATCGCCCCCTATTCTATTTTGGAATCCTGGCCCTAATCATCGGCACTCAACTGTTTTTAACGGGATTTTTGGCGGAGTTGATTTCACGCAATTCGGCCCAGCGCAACGATTATTTGATTCGGGACAGGATCGAATAGATTATACCAGCAATTAATTTACTGAAGATATCCATTACATTCTCAGTTGGCGCAGGATTTCAGCAAAAACAGACCCGATTTTTGAGAATCCATTCGCTGCCACCTTAGTGCTGATGTTTGCTGTGAAATCTATCCTTTCTTTCAAGACATAAAATCGTCGAATGCCTTCCGCTATTGAATTAGGGGTAGGATCTGGAACAAGCACACCGGTTTTTCCATCCTCTATAAACTCACCCAGCCCGCCCACATTTGTGCAAATGACAGGCTTTTCAAAACCATAGGCCATGTTCAGGATGCCACTTTGTGTGGCTGAACGGTAGGGGAGAAGGACTACATCTGCTGCAAGAAACCATTTCGATACCGCTTCATTATCTATATAATGATTATCGAAAACTACCCTTTGTGCCAGCTGGTTGTCTTCAACAAATTTTTGAATGGGAGCTACAGCCTCATAACTTTCACCAGCTATGAGTAAGGCATAGGACGGATCAGACTTCAAAAGGATGACCAGGGCTTCTAGCAACAGATCCAGGCCTTTGTAATGCCTGATGTATCCAAAAAATAACAACACTTTATCATCGGCTCCAAATCCAAATGTTGTTCGATATTTCGCTGCCGTTTGATCCGGATCATT
>JBBQMA010000097.1:0-7961 GCA_038328415.1 Chitinophagales bacterium
GTGCTGTCCAGTAATGGTTTGAATATCAGCGTAGACATTACCATTCGAACAAATCCTAATTATAATACGATTGCCGACCTGCACGAAAAATTCGGAAAGGACTACGTTAATACGCTGATAAGACCGGAAGTACGTTCTTCCGTAAGGAAAATCATAGGCCGGTTTGAACCGGAGGAGTTGTATGCTTCCCGAAGGGATGAGGTGCAGCACATGATCCAGTCGGATCTTGAAAATGCATTGAAAAAGAATTATGTCGAACTCAAAGCGGCATTGATTCGGGATATTCAGTTGCCTGAAAAGATCCGCTCGGCTATCGAGCGGAAGTTGCAGCAGGAACAGGAATCAGAAGAATACAAATACCGACTGGATAAACAGAAGCAGGAGTCGGAACGAATGGTCATTGAGGCGAGGGCAAAAGCCGAAGCCAACAACATCGTCAGCGCTTCGCTCAATGACAGGATCCTCAAGGACAAAGGGATTGAGGCAACGATTGAACTGAGCAAGTCGTCAAATTCAAAAGTGATTATTATAGGATCAGGAAAGGATGGTCTGCCTATTATACTTGGCGGAGATAACCAATAACCCACTAGGTTAACGAGCTCCTATTGATCCGTTTTTACTCTACATATTGCTGCCGGATCACCAGGGCAAGGAAGTCATTATCCAGCGGCAAATAGCCCTGTTCGTAACAGAAGTAGTAGGTGTTGCCACCCTTGGTCGTGTAGGTATTGGTATAGTAGCTAAACTTGAACCCGCGCTCAAGTAATTCATCTCTGTGCACTTTGGCCTTTCCATTCGGATTTAACTCGGTAAGGATCCGGCGGTTTTTTCGCAAGGAATTATTGATGTTCCGCACAAAATTTGTGGCATCGCTGTTCTGTCGATTATGCCACGCAGAGCGGCATTGGTCGCAACAAAAGCGCTTGTCATCCCGCCCGTGGATGGGATTTTCGCATTCTTCGCAGGTTCGTGACTTGGGCATTATCTGATTGGGTATGTTCAGCTAAAATACATGATTTAATCGAATGCTGTTAAAAAAGGTAAAATCGGTTAAAGTGCTATCGACATGACAACATGTCCTGAACGCGAAGTTTGGAATGAATTTAGCCGCCTGATGGGAAAGCTGAACATGATAGACCGTCTGTTTTCTTCCCAACCAGCGGATGATTTTGCGCTCCTAGATGCGTATTCGCAAACCGTAGTCAGCGTCAGCAGTAAAGCTGCCGCCGCTGTCGTACAGGTTAAAGCCCTCAAGCCAAAAGGGCATCCCGTTGGTCAGGATGCCATGGGATCCGGGTTCTTTCTGAGCCCCGATGGCTACCTCGTCACCAATAGCCATGTCATACAGCAAGCGAATTCTTGGACAATTGGCCTGCCAGATGGTCAGCAACTGCCAGGTGTACAAGTAGGCAACGACCCGGCTACCGATATTGCTGTGCTCAAAGTCGATGTGACTGATCAATCTGTCTTGAGGTTTGCTGATTCCGGCAGACTGCAGGTGGGCCAACTCGCCATAGCCGTTGGAAACCCTCTGGGTTTTCAATACTCGGTGACGGCTGGAGTAGTGAGTGCCTTGGGTCGCACCCTGCGATCTGCAACGGGTAGATTGATCGATGATGTCATCCAGACCGATGCCGCCTTAAATCCGGGCAATTCGGGTGGTCCCCTTATGAATAGTAGTGGTGAAGTGATCGGCGTGAATACGGCGGTGATCCAGGGCGCCCAAGGTATCTGTTTTGCGGTAGCAGGTAATCTCGCCAATTGGGTAGTCAGCCAACTGGTGAGCCAGGGAAGAGTGCGAAGGGGTTTTATCGGCGTTTCCGGCCAGCAGGTCCAGCTCCAACAACCCTTGCAGGCACGTCTAAAATTGAATCAACGCAACGCGGTTTTGGTCCAACAAGCTCAATCCGGGGCGCCTGCAGCCAAGGGCGGTGTGCTACATGGGGATGTTTTGTTGGCCTATGACGACAAACCCATTCGAGGCATAGAGGATCTTCATAAGTACCTGGATCAGTCGACTATTGGCAAGCAGGGGCGACTGGATATCCTACGGAACGGGCATTTGCTTCACCTGGATATCGTGCCGAATGAGTGGCATGGGTGAAAATTTATTCCTGTCAGGAAACTATCCATTGACCTCTCTGGAAAGTTAATCCCTTGATGAGTACACGACCTTTCCTCCGAGAATGGTCTGGCGCACACGTGTTTGCTGAATAGCCTCTACGGCGCATCCTGACAGGTCATTGGACAGAATAACAAAGTCAGCAAATTTGCCCGGTGATAAAGAACCTTTTTCGTGCTCCTCAAACGCGGCCCAGGCATTACCAAGGGTATAAGCATAAAGGGCCTCCTTGCGGGTCATAGCCTGATCGGGATAAAACGGTTCAGCATTATCTATCCGTTTTCTGGTGACGGCAGCATAGATATTTGTAAAGGGGTTCGCACTTTCTACAGGCACATCCGTGCCAATGGCAAAGGGAGCTCCGGCATCTAACAATGAGCGCCAAATGTATGCACCTTCCCGGGTGCGCTGAATGCCAAGCCTCTTCTCTACAAACGGGGCGTCGCTGATGCAGTGAACTGGCTGCATGGAGGCAATGACACCGAGCTTGTTGAACCGCTTGATATCAGCGGTGTCAAGATGTTGGACATGCTCTATCCGCCATCGCAGATTATCCTTGTCCGGATGCGCTGAGCAGAGGTTTTCATAGATATTCAGTACTTCTTGGTTGGCCCGATCCCCTATGGCATGAACACAAAATTGAAGTCCGTTGTCCAGGGCCAGTTGGCCTATGAAGGAAATAGTATCCGGAGTCACCACATTTTGGCCAGTATATCCGGGTTTGTCATCATACGGTTTGAGCAGCCAGGCGCCATGAGAGCCTAAAGCGCCATCCATATATGCTTTGATCGAGCGCACCGTCAGAAATCCATTCCCCAATCCAATCCAGGGGAGTCCTTCGCTGGCCTTTGCCAAATCAGCCGCCGGTTCGATCAGCATGGCCCATAATCGAACGATCAATTTCTCTTGTTCGGCCAGTTTTCGAAGTAAATCAAGTAAAGACCGGCTACTTCCTGCATCCTGAAAACTAGTAATGCCTAATGACAGACAAGCTTCCTGAGCCAACTGGAGGGTCTTAATGATTTCGTCTTCCTTTTCCTGCGTTGAACGGGCATCCTGGTAGGTAGTAAATGCCTTTTCGATCAGGTCCATGGCATTTTCCTCAAAAACACCTGTTGGATTACCTGTTTTGTCTCTGATAATGCGGCCTCCAAAGGGATTAGGTGTTTCCGCTGTTACACCCGCCAGTGTCATTGCGCGTTGATTGGCCATGATAGCATGACTCGAT
Organism: Chitinophagales bacterium; assembly: GCA_038328415.1. Lineage (GTDB taxonomy): Bacteria > Bacteroidota > Bacteroidia > Chitinophagales > Saprospiraceae > JAGNXB01. Next base: position 3,351 of record JBBQMA010000097.1, read on the forward strand.
GCATGTTTAAGTATCACAGGATGGTCGGGACTCATTTGACTCAATTTAATGTGCGTAGGATAGCCCTCCACAAAATCGGAATGATCACCGGACCATTTTTCCTGATGCCAGCCCCGGCATTGTACCCATCGAAATTTAGAATTGGCAGCAATGTTTTTTGCGAGCAGACCAACAACTTCATCCCATGACGAGGTCTTCATTAAGTCTAGTTGCTGCAAGGAATGTCCGAGACCCAAAAAGTGGCCATGACCTTCGATAAATCCGGGCATTACGAACTGGCCCTTGAGGTTTGTCTGTTCCGTGTTGGTACCTGCTAGTGCCTGTATTTCTCTGTCATTACCCAGAGCTAGGATTTTGCCATTCTGAATGGCGATGGCTGCAACCAAGGGCTGGAGGGAGTCCATTGTATAGATAACGCCATTATAGTAGATGGTATCGGGACCAGCTCTTTCCGGTGTGGAACAGGCGGAGATTAAAAAGAATAATAAAATCCGGATCTGGTTTCCAATGTTCATTCCTGTTGCTTTTGCCCTAAAAGTAATCCTTTCGGCCGGGAATGGAGCCTATCGAAGGACAGATAACGTTTTGAAAACCTTATTTTTTAGCTCTTCAGGCTTGAACGGTTTGGATAGGTAATCATTTATGCCGACATCCCTACAGCGTTGGGATTCAGATTCTGACGCATGGGCAGACATCGCAATAATGGGTATTTCGGAGCGCTCCCTTATTTTTTTGCTGGCTTCAATACCATTCATGACCGGCATTTGGATATCCATGAGGATCAAATCGTAGTCATATGCCCGGCATTTTTCAACAGCCACAAGTCCGTTTTCTGCGATATCAACAGTAATGTGTTCAGACCAAGAAGTAATCACATTGCGTGTAGCGATCTGATTGAGGAAATGGTCTTCAACTAAGAGAATGCGAATGGGTTCGATCCAATCCTGGCTTGAAGCAACAATGATCTCTTCGGATTGCAATTGATATGGCAGCGAAATGAGAAACCGCAATGAACCACCTGGGAGTTGTGTTACCTGATAATTTCCGTTAGCGGCCTTGGTGAGGGATGCGAGTGTTATCATATTTACCCTTCCCATATTCTCATTTTCGGGCAGCGATTCAAAAGTCGTTGCCATCCCGGATTTTTCCAACCAGGAGTTGGGGTTAAATCCCTGGTGGTATGCATAGTGATCACGACACTGAATGCGCAGATTAAACCAGTCTTTATTGTGTGTATCTGTAATAATTTGGATGCTGACCTTTCTCTTCTCGGACTGCATATTTTTAAAGAAGTCCTGCATATTAAAGAGGATTCGATAAAGGATGGATGCGTCACCAATTACGAATTTAGGAATGTCTGTTTGAATCTGGACATCGCAGGTAATGGGTTGTTCATCGTTTTTATATTCCAGTATCTTTTTGATCATCTGTAAATCATAGTGCAGGTCGAAGGGTTTGGGTGCAGAGGGAGTACCGTCTTTTGTTATTCCCGAAAAATTCATCAATTTATTGAGGTAAATCTGTAATTCATCGACCGACGCTTTAAGTCCTTTAAACGCATCGCGATGTTGATGGCGGACAGGGTGATCCTCCAAGAGGTAAATAAAGTTGACGATGGAGAACAAAGGGGTCCGGATGTAAAAGGCAATGTCATTTAGCATTTTATCCCGCAGCTCCATAACCTTTGAGAGATACAGCTTTTCACTATAGAGTGCCTTGACGGCCTGTCTTTCTGAAATGTCCTGGATCATGCCAAGAACAACTAACTTTTCTGCTGATTCATCGACCTGGACACGGGAAGCCATACTCAAATATCTCATTTGCTTTCCGGTGATTAATATTCGAAAATCGCAATTGGTTACTTCCTGTGATGTGTCATGGCCATTAAAAAATTCTGATACTTTGGTACGGTCTTCCAAATAGACGCGATCAATAAATGTAGCCTTTGTGATGGCTTTCATGCTGGCTGTAAAATTCAGCAAGTGAAAAAACTGTTCGTTGCCTTTTACATTCTGGTCCAACAGATCCATCTCCCAAGTACCCAATCCACTTATCCCCTGGATTTGAACCAATTTCCGTTCACTTTCGGCAAGTGCATGATGTTTTTTTTGAAGTTCCTGTTGGATGTCGTGCCGATGTTTGGCAAAATGCAGCGAGCGCGAAAGGTGTTTTGCATCAAGACCTGCCTTCACAATATAATCCTGTGCTCCTGACCGAATGGCTTGTTCGCCGATGATCTCGTTGCCACCGGATGCCATAATGACGATAGGCAAATGCGGGAGGATATTCCGACATTTCAGAAATGTTTTGTACCCCAATTGATCCTGTTGGTTTAGATCCAAGAGTAGGATATCCAACAAGGTGTTTTGTGCAATTTTCAAACCTTCCGTTAGGGTAATAGCCCAATAGACCTTGTTTTTGGGATTGATCTGAAGGATCACTCGGACAAGGTCGTGAACCTCTTGCTCATTGGGTTGCAAGATTAGTATTTTGAGCGGATTATTAATGATCATCTGTAGAGAAGTCTTTTTTAAATCATAAAAATGGTTTAATCAGTTAGTGGGATTAATTTGGTTTATTACTAATTGCAGTGTTGCCCTTTCTGGAAAAGGGAAGCATGAGACGCTTCACCCACAACCTGACCGTTGTGGCGATTTCCTGAACAAGCAAACAGGGGACAATCGGTATTTGAACTGTACTTTTACAGGCAATTCCACCTATCTATGCAAACATTAAGCCAAATAAGTGTCGCTGTTGAATCTCATATCCAGGCATATTCTGTGCCTAGGAGCCCACAGAATTTATACGATCCCGTCGCTTATATCCTTGGGCAGAGTGGCAAGCGAATCAGGCCATTGCTCTGTGCATGCGGTTATCTTGTAGGCCAGCCGGCGATGGAAAAGCGGGTGTTGGATGCTTGTCTGGCGGTGGAGGTTTTCCACAATTTCAGCCTCATGCTTGTTGATATTATGGATGAGGCACCCATCCGGCGCGGACAGCCCACGGTCCATAACCACTGGAATGTAGCCTCTGGTATTTTAGCCGGAGATGTGATGCTCATTGAGGTGTTTCGTTTATTGAGGCAGTCGGCAATGCCCGATCAGTTGGTATCCGTTTTACAGGCTTTTCACACAGTGGCTACAGGTGTATGTGAAGGGCAGCAACGCGACATGGATTTTGAAAACTGTGTAGAGGTATCCCGCGAAGCCTACCTGGAGATGATTTATGGCAAAACGGCCATCTTGCTTTCAGGTTGCCTGGAGATAGGCGGTTTGCTAGGAGGTGCGTCGGATGTGGTCATCGGAAAGCTTCGAAGACTGGGAGCGTGTTTGGGACTTGGTTTCCAACTTCAGGACGACTGGCTGGATACCTTTGGCGATCCTCAGCAAACAGGGAAGCAGCCGGGCGGTGATATTCTTCGGAATAAAAAGACGGCGTTGTATGCCTTTGCGTTGCAGGCCGGCACGATAGCCGAATTAACAGCGCTTGCTTATTGGTTTTCCGAATCGGATCCGGCCAAAAGCCAAGCTAAAATCGATGCAGTGCAACGACTCTTCCAAGAAACAGGAGCTGCCGACAATGTGGCAAATACAGCTCTTTCCTATAACAGCGAGGCTGGTGAGATAATGGATTCATTGCCGGTGACTGGCCCCGGTGCAGGATATCTAAAAGAATTGATCACGTCCCTAAATGGCAGGAAGGCATAAAGCATCGCTATAAGGTGAGAAGATGAGATCTGGGTTATAAGTAGATACGACCATTTACCCATTCTGAGTCTAGTTCGGCATTCCAGCCGGTATAAAAGCGGATTGCCGGTTCATTCCATTCTAATACCTGCCATTTCAGCGAACGGGCACCTTGCAGGCGGGCATTTTCGATAACGGCATTAAACAGCATTTTTCCGATGCCACGATGACGCCAATCTTCGCTGACTACCAGATCATCCAGATAATACATACGCCCTTTCCAGGTGGAGTATGCTTTGTGCCCTAAGGCAATACCGACTACGTTATTACCGGAAACGGCGACCAGTAAATCAAACCAACCGGCTTCTAGGTCGGCGAGGTAATCCTGAACCGTAGAAATGACGGCTTCCGGTGCTTTTTCAAACCTGGCGAGTTCTCTTACGAGATCGAGGGCATGTACAAGGTCATCAGCTTGGCCTTTTCTGATCGTAACATCGTTAATTTCCATGCGTTAAAAGTAGAAAGCGGGATTGAAATGGGAGGAAAGGTTGAAGGATTCATATTTTTTTTCAAGAACCTTTTGCCAAACAGTCAAATAGTAGTATCTTTGCATTCGCTTTTTGAGAAAGGCGTAATGTTTTACTCCAAAGTAATTCAAAATCAAGGGGTTTTAGCATTACGTCCTGAATAAACGGTTAACACATGCCTACGATTAATCAGCTGGTCCGGAAGGGTCGCGTCAAAATTGAGTTAAAAAGTAAGGCCAAGGCACTAGAGTCTTGTCCTCAAAAGCGTGGTGTTTGCACCAGGGTATATACAACGACACCCAAGAAGCCAAACTCAGCGCTTCGCAAAGTTGCGAAAGTGCGTTTGACGAATGGCTACGAGGTAATCGCTTACATACCAGGTGAAGGTCACAACCTGC
>JBBQMA010000098.1:0-7949 GCA_038328415.1 Chitinophagales bacterium
GCCAACTTAGTATCAACCCAAATCCTTTCAGTGATTTTTTTAACGTTTCATTCGATACATATAGTAGAGGTAGATTGATTCTCAGGGATATCTATTCGAAGCAGATTGCAGCATGGGATGGGCCTTTTCAATCGGGTGTCAGAGAATTCTCCGGATTTGACAAGCTGACTGATGGATTGTATTTCTTGATCTGGATTGGAGAAGATGGATTAATTGGTACAAAGAGGTTAGTGAAATCCGGAAATTCGTTTTAATTTTGCGTCCCGTTGAAATCAGGATGTTGATTTCAACGGAAATGTGAGGGCGTTTAGCTCAGTTGGTTTAGAGCGCTACCTTGACAGGGTAGAGGTCACTGGTTCGAATCCAGTAACGCTCACATAAAGACGGGGTGTAGCGCAGCTCGGTAGCGCGTTCGTCTGGGGGGCGAGAGGTCGCAGGTTCAAATCCTGTCACCCCGACAAAAGCCGGCCGAAAGGCCGCTTGAAATTTACTGGTTGAGGGTCGTTTAGGCCCGAAATCCCTCTCCTTTAGAGTGGGATCACCCCGATCGGAGCGACCTTGTGCAGATTCAAGGTCGCTTTCATTTTTAGTCATATGCTAAGTAGCTGCCGTAGCGATTTGAGCATTACCTACCGGAGAACCTTCAACCTTATTTTCCCTATACAGCAAACATGAAATTTATCTTCATTCTAAAGGCTTGCTTCTTCCGAATTGCAACCATTTTTATGGTTGGGTTTCCAGAAGCAAATGGATTTTACGGCATTTTGGCCTAAAAGTGATCGGAAACCTGAATGAATCAAACGAACTGTCAATTAGTTATACTTTTTTTTTCAAAAAAGGAGAGTCCGACTCCGGACCTTTCCTTAATCTTGACCTTAAATTAGTCATATGAATTTGTTTATAAACCTTCTTGCCATTCCGGATTTTTCCGATCCGGCTATTTGGGTGTCCTTGCTGACCCTGGTTTTTCTTGAAGTGGTGCTCGGTATAGACAATATAATTTTTATATCAATTATCGCCAACAAGCTGCCCGTTGAACAACAAGCAAAAGCTAGAAACATTGGGTTATTGCTAGCGATGGTATTCCGTGTTCTACTTCTCCTTGGGATTACATGGATTATTTCCCTGACGCAACCGCTCTTTAGCGTACCGACATTTGATGGATCAGGTCAAATGCTCGATATCAGTATAAAAGATCTTATCCTTATAGCCGGGGGGCTTTTTCTTCTTGCGAAAAGTACAACAGAAATACACCACAAACTGGAAGGTGCAACTTTGCCGGAGGGAGCTTCTTCACAAAAAGTAGCTACTGCATTGAGTGGTATTTTAGTACAAATCGTATTAATAGACCTGGTCTTTTCCTTCGACTCGATTCTTACCGCAATCGGCCTGGTTAAAGAGGTGCTGATCATGATAATTGCAGTGGTAGTATCCATCATCATTATGATGGCCTATGCCGGACCTGTAAGTCGGTTCATCAACAAGCACCCTACCTTGCAAATGTTAGCGTTATCCTTCCTCATCCTGATCGGCGTAATGCTCATCATTGAAGGTCTGCACCAACATGTGAATAAAGGATATATTTATTTTGCCATAGCCTTTTCGTTGATCGTAGAGGTTTTAAATATGCGTCTTCGCAAAAAGCAGGATCCAGTCCAGTTGAGAGGAATGGATGTGGATAAAAAGGATTAATATTAGTGGGACAAATACCTCTGGCTTATGAGAAACAAGCAAAATACTGAATTCGCCATTCTCTTGTTAAGGCTGATAGCCGGAGGTGTAATGGCCTTCGCACACGGCTTGCCCAAGCTGTTAAAATTAATTAACGGAGGAGCAGTATCTTTCCCGGATCCTTTTGGTGTTGGTGCTCAGACGTCACTAGCGATGGCCGTGTTTGCAGAGTTTGTTTGCGCTCTTTTGTTGGTTTTTGGTCTATTGACCCGGTGGGCGCTAGTCCCCTTGATCATTACCATGGTGGTTGCTATTTTGTACGCACACAAAGGGGACCCCTTTAAGGAGTTTGAACTTGCCTTTATGTATCTAATGGTATATCTCGCATTGTTGCTTAGTGGACCAGGATGGTATTCACTGGATAAACGCTATTTGAAACGCAACTATTAAGTCAGATGGTAGATTTCAGGTCAACATACAGTTTAATTGGACTGATCACGTTTTTGGGGTTGGTAGCCTGCAGGAACAGTTCACAAACGTCACTGCCAAAGGAATACACCCATTTGGAAGGGCAAACTATGGGTACTTATTACAAGGTAAGTTTTAGGGATTCGCTTGATCGCGATTGGCAACCTGCAATAGATTCGTTGTTAGTGGCCATCAATCTTGAGGTGTCTACGTACATTGATTCATCCGTAATTTCCACCTTCAATAAGGCAGCGCATTCAATAAGGCTTACCGGTAATGAGCATCATTTTATTGCTAACCTTTTGCGTTCAAGAGAAATTCATACCTTATCAAAGGGCGCATTCGATCCTACTATAATGCCACTGGTCAATTATTGGGGATTTGGGTACACCCCAAAAAATCCAATCGAGCGTGTAGATAGTGCTGAAGTGACAAGTCGCCTAAAATTAGTTGGCATGCAGGCTGTGATCGGACTGGAAACTCCTGAATCGTTAACGTTGACAAAGCCGCTACCGGATATAGCACTTGATTTTTCAGCTATTGCAAAAGGTTACGCTGTCGACAAAGTTGGTGAACTTCTAATGGAATCGGGTATCCGAAATATCCTAGTCGATATCGGTGGCGAAGCACGCGGCTGGGGATATAGTGAACGTGGTGATACCTGGAAGTTGGGTATAAATCTTCCGGAAGAGGGTGCGTCCCTGTCCGCCCTTTTTACAGCAATAAGCCTTGAAAATAGTGGGATAGCCACATCAGGTAACTATCGAAACCTTTATGAAGTTGATGGCGTCAAATACAGTCACACAATAAATCCAGTGACGGGCTTTCCTGAACGAAATTCATTGTTGAGTGCTACCATTCTTGCTAAGGATTGTATGACGGCCGATGCGCTTGCCACGGCCTGCATGGTATTAGGACTAGAAAAGGGCAAGGAATTCATTACTTCTATCCCTGATGTACACGCCTTGTTTATCTTTAGCGGTTCGGACGGAAAAATGCAATCATGGCTCTCTCCAGGAATGGCTAATTATGTCATTCCACCTTCAACATTATGATCCAACAGGATGCAACTAAAAATTGATAAAGACCTCTGTTTTTTTGATATCGAAGCTACCGGCCTCCATGTCATTCGCGACAGGATTATTCAAATTGCCATCATCAAATACTATGCCGACGGCAGACCTAGGGAGGAGCTTTGCGAACTGATAAATCCGATTATTCCAATATCCCTGGAAGCACTTCAGGTGCATGGCATCACTTCAGAGATGGTCGCTGATAAACCAACGTTCAACACTATTGCCGGGGATTTGTATGCCTTTATTGGTGATGCTGATTTAGCTGGATACAACTCTAATCGATTTGATATCCCCTTCCTTATGGAAGAGTTTCATCGTGCCGGTTATGATTTTGATATTCAAAAAAGGCGGCTTATCGATGTCCAGCGTATTTTCTACAAAATGGAACCAAGAACACTGAAAGCTGCGGTCAAATTTTATTGTGATCGGGATTTTGAGGAGGCACATGATGCAATGGAAGATGTCAGAGCCACCATTGATGTTTTGGAAGGTCAATTAAGCCGCTATACCAACACGGAAATGGTGGATGAGAATGGAGTCGCAATACCTCAGCCAATCCTGCCGGATGTGCAGGTATTGCATGACTTTACCAATGACACCCGACTGCTTGATGCAACCCAACGGCTCCGATACAATGAAAAAGGAGAGGTGGTATTTAATTTTGGAAAATATAATGGTGAGACTGTACATTCAACATTTGCCAGGGAACCTCAATATTATCACTGGATGATGGGCAAAGATTTCAGTGTGCAGGTTAAACAAATCATTCAAGGTATTTACGAACAGGATGGAAAGCGCCAAAACGGTCACTGATTTCTTGGCAGTTTGCCTTGTATTATTCTTTCTCGGAGGCTGTTTGAAGCCAATAGAAGGGTGCCTTGATGTTCGCGCTACCAACTTTAAGGCTGATGCAGATGAAAATTGTTGTTGCACCTGGCCAGTTCTCAATTTGTCCGTTTCCCACCAGATGAATGAGTTGGTGCATAGTCCGCAAGACACATATTCAAACGTTTTTGGTCAATCTTTTCGTTTATTAAATGCCATTATCATCCTGTCAGATTTTCAATTGCATTTTGCGGGCGGAGCACCTGTTTCTGTTTTCGACTCCCTTCTTTTAACCAGGGAGGATGGTGTCTCTTTACATATCACCAACGATATTATTGTCTTAGACCGGGACATAGCTACATTGTCGATTGGATCATTCCTATCAAGCGGTCAATTAGACTCCGTTTCGTTCACTATAGGCTTGCCTGAGGCTATTTCTACCTGGTCCCCGGATTATTTTCCGGAGAATCACCCCTTGCGAAGCACCTTGCACAAATTGTGGGATGAAACATCGGGATATATGTTTGTGCAGGCCGTTCATTTGCCTGTTCCAGGAATGGATACAATAAGATGGATGTTATTAGATGCCGATCGGGTGACCATCCCTACAGATAAGTTTCTTTCCATTGGGAGTTCATTAACACTGGACCTTTCAATTAATTATGCCCAATGGTTTTACAACCAGCAAGTAGGCAATTTGATCGTCCAACCTGATTCGGATTGGCCGGCGCAGGTGAGAATGTCATTCAAATAATGAAACTATTTGGCTAAGATTTCGATTATTCTTTAAATATGAAAGTATGAATAAGGTGATTTTACTGTCAGTTTTGTTTGTTCTATTCCTTGGTTGTGATAAGGAGGAATTAGATAGAAACGGAACACTAGAGCTGGTATGCCGCGCACATTGGGACGGTACCCCTATTGTTATTGGTGAACCACTTGCATATCCGCTTGATATGGCACTTAAGTTTTATGAGTTGGATTATATTATGTCCAATGTGCGTTTTACTAATAGTGAGGGTGTCGTCGTTCAATTGAAAGATATTGCGTTGGTCTCTTTTACTGAAAACAGCACTACCCCTGCTGGCGCAACTGCTGGTCAATCGTTTACATTCGTTGATTTGCCCTCCGGCAGTTATAACCAGTTTGCAGTGGGTATTGGAGTCGATTCTGTGCGCAACGCAACAAAACCGCAAGATTATACTGCAGGGCATCCATTGTCCATTGGTGCTAATAGGCACTGGACACCATGGAATAGCTTTATTTTTAGCAAACTACAGGGTTTGGCAGACGTTACACAAATTGGAAGTTTTGTTCATCCTTTCTCTTATCATTCAGGGGGCACAGCATTGTACAGGGAGGTCACTTTTAATAAGGATATTCGAATCGAAGGTGGTAAGAAAACTAAATTGGTTTTGGATCTTGATGTCCGCAAACTGCTCCAAAAGGCAGATGGAACATGGTGGGACATTGAGAGTCTGAGTGGGGCGCATACCCCTGATCACCCTGCCATGTTGATGATAATGAATAACTATGCTTCTGCCTTGACATTGAACTGATGTTATGACTCGAAATGCAATTCTGTTTCTCGGTGTTTTATTCCTTGCTATCAGTGCCTGTATAAAGGATGATGACCAACCACTATGTACGGATTGTGATTTGACCTACATTCCTTACAATCCTTCGCCTTTTGTGGTTGCCATACCTGTCGATTTCCCCCAATTGGAGATTCCGGCAGATAATCCGATAACGGTTGAAGGTGTAGCACTGGGCCGAAGACTTTTTTATGATACGCGCCTCAGTGCTGATTCTTCCATGTCTTGCGCATCCTGCCATTTGTCCGCCTTTGGTTTTGCTGACGGGAAGGCGGTTAGTACCGGTGTGGATGGCATAGCGGGAAAGCGGTCTTCGATGAGCCTCTTAAATATTGGGTTTGTCACTGGTGGGCTGTTCTGGGATGGTCGGTCAGCTACTTTAGAAGAACAGGCACTTATACCGGTAGAGGACCCAGTAGAATTGCATGAAACCTGGGGCAACGTCATTCAAAAGTTGCAACGTGACCCGGATTATCCTAAATGGTTCCGTGAAGCCTTTGGTATTAAGGATAAGCGGGAAATGACTAAAGAATTGGCTTCTATGGCACTGGCACAATTTGAACGGACAATGGTAAGTGGTGATAGCCGGTATGATGCTGTATTTATCAGAGGAGACGGCTTTCCCACTGAATCTGAATTGCGGGGTTTTGAAATGTTCTTTGATTTTGGTCGACCCTTGTTACCTGATGCGGAATGCGCGCATTGTCATGGAAGTGTCCTGCTGACTACCCATTCTTATTTCAATAATGCAATTGACAGTGTTGGGTTGTTGACAGAATTTAAAGATCGCGGTCGGGGAATGGTGACGGGAAAGTATCTTGACAACGGCAAATTTCGGGCAACTTCATTACGGAATATCGCTTTGACAGCACCATATATGCACGATGGTCGGTTTGCTACGCTCGAAGAGGTTGTCGATCATTACAATTCTGGAGGACATATTGCTGAAAACTATGATTCAAATATGCACCCTTTGGGCCTTACGATTGCACAAAAAGAGGATCTCATCAACTTTTTGCACACCTTAACTGACACTTCTTTTGTACAAAATCCCGCATTGCAGGACCCTTGGAAGTAAATAATTTCAGGATTTTATTCACAATGAATAAAAAATTAAAAATTATAAATGTATAGTTGGCTGTAGTGCAGTAGCTTGACCATGTGATTTATAGACATATGAAAATAATCATTTTTATTATGATTCTTTTTTGTTTTTGGTTCAAGCGTAGGGGTTATTCATCTTTGTATTGTCATTAAAGAAAGACACAGGGCAGATGTCCTGGCCATCTGGCCGAAACAACACGATTTATGTTCATGGGATTATAATTTGGAGTTGGCCGTACCCTCATCCCGGGTACGGCTTCCTTTTTTTAGGGCCATACTGAATCTTATGAAAGGATGTATTATCATCGATGTGTAAGCTTGTGGCCGCAGTCATTTTCAAGTGAAACCCTCTGACATCACCCTTCTGGCTAAAGGGCATCATCGTTGAAAACCCGCTGTGCCCGTATCATGATTTTTACTTTGTTCAAGGTCATAAGTTCTTTCTTGTTTTCTACGAACCTCGTGCGACTCTACATCCTATCTACTTTGCGCCATTCCTCGCGAAGTCGTTGACCGCCTAAATAAAACGGCTAACTGAAGTTTTCCTTCTTGTGGTCTTTTTCCTTTTCAACCAAGGAGGTTTGGACACAAAAACAAAAGGCCCGTCCATTGGACAGGCCTTCATGTAGTATCGTAGGTAATGGTTTACCCGACTGGTTGATTACTGTACAACAGTACCAGTGCCACCACCTTCAGCAGGAGCAGCTTCTTGTACAGGAGCTTCTTCCTGAACAGGAGCCGTTTGTTCTGTAGCATCCGTACCTTCTTCAGTAGTTGTAGCCTCTTCTGAGTTGCCACATGCACCCAAGATAAGGGCGAAACCAAATAACATTCCGAATTTTAGCAATTGCTTCTTCATTGTGATTGAGTTTTAAAGGAGTTTCTTAATGATACAAAGATAGAGCGACCATTCAATTTGTTACTATTCTGTGACGCCCAGGTTATCAAATAATATGTTAATGCATATCGTACATATCTATCAGCCGTTTTTGAATTTGCAATCATTGGGTCAAATATTAAACTGATCTTTGTTTCTTTAGTTATAGCCCTATGGCACAACGAAACAGTAGGTTCTCCGGCTCCGACGAGGAAGCACCACCTAAATTTTCCGGAATGGCAGCCCGTAAGGCGCTGCGGTTGTTTCGCTACCTTAAGCCTTACCGCTGGTCTTTTGGAATAGGTATGGTCTTGTTATCCAAGTCCAGTCTGG
>JBBQMA010000099.1:0-7886 GCA_038328415.1 Chitinophagales bacterium
CGGATTAAAAAGTGGTTAAAAATAGACGGCCCGGAGCCTCTCATCGAAACCCCAGGCCGGATTCTTGATTACAGGTTGGATGGAAACCTGCACAGTATGTGTCTTATTGGAGTACGATCTGTTTCTCCTCGACCATTTTGCGCATATTAATGAGTGCATAGCGCATGCGGCCAAGAGCAGTATTAATGCTAACCCGGGTGAGTTGGGCGATCTCTTTAAAGCTCATATCGGCATAATGGCGTAGGATGACCACTTCACGTTGTTCTTCGGGCAGTAGATCCACCAGCATCCGAATGCGGTCGTGGGTTTGGCTGCGCATGATGGATTCTTCGGCATTGAGATCGGGGAGCTGCAGGACATCAAAAATATTGAAGTCATCCGTCGGCGCCACGGTAGGCCGACGCTTTCCTCTACGGAAGTAGTCCACGCAGAGATTATAGGAGATACGCATAGCCCACTGGAGGAATTTTCCTTCATGGTTGTATTTGCCTTTGCGTAAGGTGTCGATAATTCGGATGAATACCTCCTGGAAAATATCGTCAGCCAAGGTGCGATCCTTGGTGAAAAGATAAATAGAGGTGTAGATTTTGTTTTTGTGACGACTGAGTAGAACCTCAAACGCCTTCTCTTCACCATCCAGGTAGTGAGCTATAAGCTCGTGATCATTAAGCAACGAAACTTGCATAACTATACTGTTTTTTGCCAAGAAAAAAAGTCAGTGTAGAAGTTTCAGCTCAAATAATCCTGTTTTGTGTTGGTGAATCAATTACTATGTGCCAAAAGTAGGAACATTTCAGACATGGGTCAACCCCTTTCTCAATATTAAGGAAATTTTAACATTTCAGGGATACTATCGATGAAAAGGCATAAAGAAGTTGTTTGGGCCCTGAACTGCCATTTTCAGGCAGGTATTTTGTAACATTGTCGCTCAAATAGAGATCAATGGCAGCTAAACCTATACGCAAGTCCCCTGTAGCAGTTCCTGTAAAAACCAAGCCTAAAGCAAGCGGGCCGGTTTTTGCCTGGGAAAAGGGTTTTTTCTCCGGTCATTGGCCTGCTTTGTTGATCCTTGTGGCACTCAGCATCATTCCTTACTGGCAATCCCTTGATTATGGTTATGTATTGGATGATCAGATTGTGATCACCGGAAATAAATTTACGCAAAAGGGTTTTTCTGGTATAGGGGATATCCTGCGCACGGAGAGCATGACTGGTTATTTTGGTGAGCAAAAAGATCTTGTAGCCGGAGCGCGATACCGCCCCTTGTCGATTGTGGCGTTTGCCATTGAGCAGGAGCTCATGCCGGGAAGCCCGTGGATTGGCCACCTTGGCAACATTATTTTTTACATGCTGACCAGCCTATTGCTCTACCGTATTCTGCTTTTGTTGTTCCCCTTGGGAGCCAACCGGCAGTGGTGGTGGAGCGTGCCATTTGTTGTCACCGTATTTTTTGCATTGCATCCCATCCATACCGAGGTGGTCGCCAATATCAAAGGCAGAGACGAGATCATGACCTTCCTGGGGGCACTGGGTGCTATTTGGTTTACGCTTCGTTGGCTTTCTGACCCGCGGGTGCAATGGCTGGTTTTATCCGGTGTAAGTTTTTTTCTGGGCCTGTTGTCAAAGGAGAATGCGATTACGTTCCTGGCTGTTATTCCTGCGATCCTATATTTTTTCACCCGGGCGCGGAAGGAGGATTATATAAAGGTTTTAACTCCTGTGTTGGCCGCGACATTTATATATCTGACTATCCGGTACAATGTGATCGGCTATTTCCTGTCATCCGGCAAAAAAATAACGGACCTGATGAATAACCCTTTTGTCGAAATGGATTTTGGCCAGAAGATGGCTACCATTTTGTACACTCTGGGACTATATCTCAAGTTATTAATATTCCCTCACCCCTTGAGCCATGATTATTATCCTTATGCTATACCGATCATGAATTGGTCCGACTGGAAGGTCTGGGTCAGCCTGGGTGCTTATGGATCGTTGATAGTTCTATTTTTTAAAGGGTACAAACAACGCACGGTGCCGGCATTTGCCATTTTCTTTTACATCGCTACTATTTCAATTATTTCGAATATTCTTTTTCCGGTCGGTACATTTATGAATGAACGATTTATATTTATTTCATCGCTGGGATACCTACTTGTGTTGGGATGGTTGCTTGTGGAAAAATTGCCTCAATGGCTACCAGCCCGAATTGGCCTACCGCTTGGTTTGGTCGTTGCAGGTGTAGTGACTGTCGGTTATTTTTGGAAAACCTGGGAGCGCGTCCCGGTATGGGAAAATGCGATGACCCTCAACCGGGCCGCTATCAAAGTGTCCCCGAACAGCGCAAGAGCCAATACTTTCCTCACCACCGCTATCTTCCAGGAGTATAGAGAAGAACAAGATCCGGCCAGAAAGAAAGAGATGCTTCAGGAGATGGGTTTCCACATCCGAAAGGCGATAGAGATTTATCCGGCGTATTACAGTGGACTACAGATGTATGCCGGCATTATTGCAGAGGAATTCCGGGAGGACAATGATGTAGATAAGTTGCTTAAAGGGTTTCGCAATGTCTTCGAGCAGCGCGATTATCTGCAATTTGTGGATGAATATTTAGGCTACATGGATGGCCAACAGGGTTATCATGCTAAGTTGGCACCTTTTTATTACGATGTCGGTTACCGAATTTTCTGGCAACAACGCCGAAAAAAAGCATACGCAATCAAGTTTCTCGAGAAGGCTATAAATATGGCTCCACAGGATGCAGGTTTTAGAGCTGCCCTGAATGAAGTGAACCGTAGTTGAACCACTATTAATTCGAAACTACGCACTTTACCTATTTGCCCTGCTTGCAGGTCGGCTATGCAACCTATGTTCTTGACTTGCCGGAAATATTCCTATACATTTGTATAAAATTAATATCCATCATCCCGTAAATCATGCATATGCGCAGTTTATTACTCTTTTTCTTTCTAATCAGTTTCATCATTTCCGGACAAGCCCAGCCCTGCGAATGGGCTTATAATGGACGCTCAGGCAAAGCGAATAATCCGGCTTCTGGTGTCAAGGCAACGAAAGATGTGAGTGGAAATATTTATATTGTTGGGGTGTACGATTCGGTGTTCACCTTCCTGGGTTCAACGATCACTAATCTGTATCCTGGCGGTACCGGTGTAGTGATTTGCAAGCTTACGACGGCAGGCACACTTATATGGATGAAAAAAGTTGATAGCAACCTGTTCAATGCGGAAAGCATTGCAGTACAGGGGACGGATGTCTATATTGTGGGGCATTACCAGAATAATATTACGATAGGAGCCGTCAACTTTTCGGGGCAGGGAATCAATGGGATCATCCTGAAGTTTGACAGCAATGGTGCCCTGGTGTGGGGCCGCACGGCTAATTCTACTAGTAACAGCTACATTTCTGATCTGGTATTTGTGAACGGCACCAGTTTTCTGTTTGCAGGGCGTTTTCGACAGAATATTTCGATTGATGGCACCATGCTGACCGGCTCGAATGGTTCGAACAACTATGCGGTATATGGTCGCATGACTACATCCGGCACGCTGGAATGGGTAAAAAAATCAGGTGAAGCCGGCAATTTGACGCAGCCTACAGCGCTGGCCATCGAAGCCGGAGGAAAGTTTTTTATAGGGGGTGTATACCGCCAGGGGCTGGCCTTTGGCGCCATTACAACACCTGCTCCGGGCTCCACGATAGCTACTGTGCCTTTTCTCGCAAAATTTAGTGCCACCGGCGATGTAGAGTGGATCAAATCCTCTCTGGTGCCAGCAGGCTCTGCGGCACTTGTCTCTTCATTGACCGATGTGCGCGTATTAAATAACGGCCAGGTAATGGTGACGGGTGGATTTTATGACAAGGTCACCTTCCTGGGATTGACGAGTTCTGCTGGGCATTCTGCCTATGCCATTCGTGTTCAGAGCGGTAATGGCAACCTGGTAGGCAGTCACCTGGTGGAGAGTACGGTGGCTGGCAATCAATATGATTTTGTTGAGCAGGATGGTAGCAACAATATTTGGATAGGCGGAAGTGTCAGTGGAAACCTAAAAGTCCGGAATAATGGTAGCCTTGAGAGCCCTGCTTATAAAACGAAAGGGGTGGACATCCTCTTGGGGTACTATAGCAATAGTGGTACCTATGTTGGTATTGATCTGGTCGGTGGCAATGGAGACGACGCCCTTCATGGCGCCGTGCTGGATAATAATGCCCGCCTGGTGGCGACCGGACAATTTACAGGGACCCTGCCGATAGCCGGCACGAACCTGACCAGTTCCGGACCCACGACTTCGGATCTGTTGTTGACGCGCTTTTGTTCATTCACCCTAACGACCGCTGTCGATGATGCATTGCTACCCGCTAACGCCTGGAATATTTACCCCAACCCGGCCGGAGATGTGCTCACGGTGGAAATGCCTTCGGAATGGGCCAGTGGCCATTATAAGATCTGGTCATTAGACGGGCGACTTGCAGGCCAGGGTGTGCTGCAAGCCGGTATGTCCTCTATTCCTACTGCCGGGTTTCAACATGGTCATTATGTCCTTCAAATCTTCACCGGAGCGGGTGTAGGGGTAACGCGTTTTGATGTCGTGCATTAAGTTTGATTAAGATATTCGCACAGCGCCAACGTCGTTTTAGATAAAGGGTTGTTATCTTTAACCAAAGATTATTGCCCAATGAGCCTTCAAGCCTTAAAAAGTGAAACTGCGGAAATCCATCCTCAAGCTGATGTATTGAAAGCCAGGTTTGATGCACTCGTTGCGCATGCGCCCGCGTTGGCCCGGACGGATGCCAGTGCGCGGAAGAAAAAGCTTTGGGCCTTCATGGCGGCTTTACTCCGACATCGGTTGGAAATACAGGAAGCCCTGCAAGCGGATTTTGGAAAGCATCCGACAGAAACGGATTTTTCAGAGATACTTACTGTCACTTCCGAAATACGGCTGGTATGCCGTCACCTCTCCGCATGGATGGCTGGACGTGCAGCGGCAACGCCCCTTACCTTACCGGGACATCGCTCCGGGGTAATGATCCAGCCCAAGGGGGTGGTGCTTATTTTGTCGCCCTGGAATTTCCCGGTCAATCTCACCTTCATACCGATGGTCTCCGCCATCGCGTCCGGCAATGCCATGGTCCTCAAGCCGAGTGAGCATACCCCGCATACCAGCGCCGTGATGGCCCGGATTGTTCAATCCGTATTTCCTGCCAATGAAGTCTGCCTGCTGCAAGGCGGCAAGGAGATGGCGGAGTCTTTGCTCGAATTACCGTTCAATCATATCTTTTTCACAGGGAGTCCGGCAGTCGGGAGAATTGTGATGGCGAAGGCGGCGCGGCACCTCGCCTCCGTTACCCTGGAGTTGGGCGGAAAATCACCGGCCATCGTGGATGAAACGGCCAACCTGAAACTGGCGGCTAACCGAATTGCCTGGGGTAAATTGATGAATGCCGGACAGATCTGTATATCTCCGGATTATGTACTCGTTGCGGAAAGTCAAATGGAGGCGTTCCTCGTTGAAATGAAAAACGCGATCCGGTCGCTTTACGGTGATGCTATTTCTGCGAATATGGATTATGCTCGCATCATCAATACGGGTCACTATGATCGCCTGATGGGCTATATCCAGCATGCTGTGGAGAATGGCGCGACGTTGCATTGTGGTGGGGAGGGAAATCCGGCATCCCGGTATATCGCGCCGACAATGATCACCGGAATCGGGGCGGATAGTCCGTTGTTGGAGGAGGAACTATTTGGACCAGTGTTGCCGGTGATTTCCTACAAATCAGAGGCGGAAGCGACGGCGTTTATTCAGGCGAGACCAAAGCCCCTTGCCCTGTACATTTTTTCAAAAAGCCGCAAGCAGCAAGATGCTTGGCTGAATCAAACCCGATCGGGTGGGGTAGCCGTCAATACGACGTTGGTGCAATTTTTTAATAACGAAATGCCGTTTGGAGGGGATAATAACAGTGGGTTTGGGAAGGCGCACGGTTATTATGGCTTTTTGGCTTTTTCCAATGAGCGCTCGGTGATCCGTCAGCAATTCCGCTGGAGTCTTTCGGATCTGGTGCAGCCGCCCTATCATCCATGGTTGCAGAAATTGGCAAGCATTCTGGTTAAGTGGTTTTAGGTGTTATTTTTTTGAACAGCCTTTCTTAATTCTTGTTTTACCGTGGTATGTCAGCCAGGGAAAAAAAAGCTATTGTAATCGGTGCGGGAATTGCGGGTCTTGCGGCCGCCATTCGGCTGTTGTGTAAAGGGTACGCAGTGGACATTTATGAAGCCCGGTCAGAGCCCGGAGGTAAACTGCATGGATTCCATCTCGGTGATTTCAGGTTTGACGCAGGGCCATCCCTTTTCACGATGCCGGAACAGGTGACGGATTTATTCCGGATTGCCGGCAAGAATCCGGACGATTATTTTCAGTATCGCAAGTTGGAAGATTCCTGTACTTATTTCTGGTCGGATGGTAAGCGATTGACTGCCCGGTCTGATCCACAGGCGTTTGCCCAGCAGGCTTCGGAAACATTTGGCGTGCCTGAAAAACGTATTGCAGATTATTTGGCGCATGCACGTAATTTATTAGCCACCTCCGGATCCATTTTTCTTGAAAAGCCCCTCACCAAAAGTGCAACATGGATTCAAACGGGGGTCATAAAGGCATTGTGGACACTGCGCGCTCCGGATTTATTATTTTCAATGGACAGGCTAAACAGACTGCGTTTGGAAGAGCCGCATCTTGTCCAAATGTTCAATCGGTTTGCCACGTACAACGGTTCGGATCCATACCGCACACCAGGCATAATGGCAATGATCGCTGCCCTGGAGCATGGGCAAGGGACTTATTTTCCCGGCGGCGGGATGGTATCTATTACGGAGGCACTACACAGACTGCTTATGGATCTTGGAGTTCGTCTGCATTACAATAGTCAGGTTGATGAGATTTTAGTAGAGGGCGGGCGTGCGAAGGGCGTGCGGGTGGGCATCGAAAAATTTGCTGCTGACCTTGTCGTTAGTAATATGGATATCTGGTATAGTTACCGTCGGCTCCTGCCCGGACAAAAAGCTCCGGAGCGCATTTTAAATCAGGAAAGGAGTTCTTCAGCCATGGTATTTTATTGGGGAATGAAATCGACTTTCCCTGAATTGGGATTGCACAATATTTTTTTCAGCGGGAATTATCCCGACGAATTCAGGCAAATTTTTCAAGAGGGCCGATTATCGGAGGATCCTACTGTTTATATCAATATTAGCAGTAAAGAACAGGCAGGCGATGCCCCGGCGGGATGTGAAAACTGGTTTGTGATGGTGAATGCACCGAGGCACCAGGGACAGGATTGGGAAGGCTTGCGCGGGGTTATACGAAAGGCAATAATCCATAAGTTAGAGATGAGGATGGGGCGTGATATTGCTTCCGAAATTATTGAAGAGAAGGTATGGGATCCACCAGGTATTGAGGCGGATACCTGGAGTTACCAGGGAGCGCTTTATGGCAATAGTTCGAATAATGCCCTTGCTGCTTTTTTACGGCATCCGAATATGAATGGGCGTATTGGGGGTTTGATGCATGTAGGAGGCACGGTGCATCCGGGCGGAGGAATACCTTTGTGTTTGTTGTCTGCTAAAATTGCAACGGCTGCATTATGATACATCAACGAGTATACATTTTTTTAGTATTGTCGATGCACATCGCGGGCACGATCGGATTGCAGACTTCCTGGAGATGGCTTTTTGAATTATTAACTCCGTTTCATTTGCTGTCAACAACGATACTTTTACTCCTGGCCCAAGGTCAAGACAGAAGGTATCTGGTTGCCGCAATCAGTGTCGTTGTTTTTACATTTTTCATTGAAATGATTGGCGTTCAAACCGGGTTAAT
>JBBQMA010000100.1:0-7846 GCA_038328415.1 Chitinophagales bacterium
GGACTGATACATCATGGACGTTGTTAGTTGATCGTTTTAAGGTTGTCAATAAACACTAAACCTTTATAAACGCTTCTACGATTCTACTTCCTACCTTTCTACTTTCTACATTCTACAATTCTACAGTTCTACAATTCTACAGTTCTACAATTCTACAATTCTACAGTTCTCCAGTTCTCCAATTCTACAATTCTCCAATTCTCCAATTCTCCAATTCTACAGTTCTACAATTCTCCAATTCTCCAGTTCTACATTCTACATCCTACATTCCACTTCCTGGGTTTATACATTGAAGCATCCAATATTTCCTGGGTATCGGCAATACGCATCAGATCTGCAGGCCCGGCATCGGGGTGCTTTTTAAACCAAGCCAGGATAATCTGAAGACCGATGAAGTCGCCGGTTCGACCGGGCGCTTCCGCAGGCATACCCGGTGAATTGGGGCTGTACTCGATAAATTTTCGGTAAGTCTTCCAATCGGTGCTATAAAGGAGGTTTTCACTTAGAAAGTAACTCCAGATGTTGCGTTCATTGTCAGTGCACCAGGTTAGCTGGGTCGGGGTGAATTCCAGCCGTGCTGAGTCGGGCACTTCAGGAAGTAGAAGCTCCATCAGGTAGAGAACCTTCCCATTCCGGACAATATGATCAATCATTCGTTCCCCCTGCACCGGGCCTGCAATGTCTTCCAAAAGGGGCTTTAGTGTCCGTGGAACCAAATGATCCCTGTTATAGGTGCGTGTCAGATAGGCGGAAAACATCGGGTTTGAAGGATCAATACTGCCGTAGGGATAATCTTTGCCCAGATAAAGGTCAAGTCCGATAGCCAGTTCGTCCTGTCCATAAATGAAATTACCGAGTGAATACTCAGAGATGAACGTAGTGATTGAGGGTGTGGGCCTATCTGGGAAATAGTATTTGAGGTATTGAAAGGCCAGGTCAAAATGTGGTTTTTCGCGGGAGAGATCCGGGAAAACGATCTGGACGGTGTCATATAAATGCCGGATGGAGGGGTGGTAAAGAAAACCCTTGAGGTAGGGTTCCGGGCCTTCCTGCACATTGAGTGGATCATCAATACCCAGCAACCTACCAAAATAAATCTTGGCAAACTCGCCATACTGACTATCCAAGGCCACCTTTCCCTGCAGAACGGACTGCGAATCCAATGCAAACAAATCGCGCTCAAACCGGCGTATTTCTGTATCGATGGGTATATGGGAAACATCAGGCCTGGATAGCGATAACTCATCGTTGCAAGCGCTAAACAACAGGATTATGACCAGGTACGCAGGCAGCAGAATTGCCTCTCCTGACGTTTTAACAAACATTAAATACTTCATTGACAATATATTCCGGATATTTGCAGATACTAAGGATGGGTAAAAATCCGAATTCTAACGTATTTAAAATCTTTCAAGTACAACTTTATATGAGACATCTTCTGATTATTTGTTTTTTGACGTTGATTGCACCTATCGCACTTAGTGCACAAAATGATATGCGTTTTGGTTTTGAAGCCAGCCCGTTTCTTTCCTGGCTATCATCGGATTGGAAGCCTACAAAAAGCGACGGAGGCAACCTGGGATTCCAGATTGTGATGAATGGCGAGTATTATTTCAGGGAGAATTATGCGATCAAAGCCGGACTGGGTATCAGTTTTCGCAATGGCGGTAAACTCCTCTTCACAGATGGTGGTGTGCTTTTTCCAAAGTCAGAACTAACGCAGGAATCGTTCCGGGTGATCAATCCGAATACTTCTGTCCGTTATAAACTACAATATGTTGAATTGCCCGTTTCCTTCAGGATGCGGACCCAGGAAATGGGTTACATCCGTTATTTTGCTGAGTTGCCCATTTTTACATTAGGTATTTGCACTCAAGCCCGGGGTGATCTCGGCGTTTCAGAAGGCGACAATGAAAACATTGCAAAGGATACCCACCTGTTCAATCTGAGTTGGGGCCTAGGCGGCGGTGTTGAGTACGCAATCAGCTCCACTACCTCCCTGACTGGCGGCATTTTTTATCAGCAGGGATTCTCTGATGTCCTCTCTGATACAGAAGCCAATCCCGGGAAATCAGAACTTCGCAAGCTAGCACTCCGGATTGGTGTGATGTTTTAATCAGCTTATAGTTTACCTACAAGATTTAGCGAAGGCTAGAAGTTATGAGGGTTTAGTTTGAAAAAACAATCAACAAACTAACCTGCTAAAGCTTTCCCGGTCCTCGGGGCCCACCAACCATGCAAAAAAAATGCCCGGTCTCTCGACCAGGCATTTTTTGTGGTGTGGGGCGGAATCGAACCGCCGACACATGGATTTTCAGTCCATTGCTCTACCGACTGAGCTACCGCACCGCCTGCTTTCGGAATCCCAGACCGTCGCCCTTTTTCCAAAAGTTTGGCAAAGGTAGCGCTTTTTTTTATCTTACAAAACGACTTGCCGCTTTTTTCCGGTTTAGTGCAAAAAGAACTTGTCCGCACCCAAAATGAAATATCTACATCGGCGTTATCTTGCAGTCATAATATACCTACGCTGATGAAGTCGATATTCTACCTTTTACTGCCTTTTTACGTTTTTTTCCTTCCGGTCACCGATGCCCAGACACCATACGAAACCATTGGCTTTAGCACCCTCGATGGGCAATATACCTGGGAAGAAGCCAGCAACGACCCCTCTCGTGCCCGGTTTTACACACTACAAAATGGGCTGACGGTCATTCTGGTGGAAAACCATCTCGAGCCGAGGATCATGGCACTGATCACCACAAAAGCCGGCAGCAAAAACGATCCGGTAGACAATACCGGATTGGCACACTACCTTGAACATATGCTGTTTAAAGGCACCGATAAATTTGGCACACTGAATTATGCCAAGGAAAAAGTAGAGCTCGATCACATTGATGCCCTCTATGAGCGCTACCGGAATACGACCGCAACTGACCAACGTGCAGCTATTTACAGGCAGATCGATTCGATATCACAAATCGCATCGACCTATGCCATCGCAAATGAATACGACAAGTTAATGGCTTCCATTGGTTCCAATATGACCAACGCCTTCACTTCGTTTGAGAATACGACCTACATGGAGAATATCCCCTCCAACAACCTGGAAAAGTTTCTGGCCATCCAGAAAGAACGCTTTCGTAATCCGGTTCTTCGCCTTTTTCACACCGAACTGGAGGCCGTGTATGAAGAGAAAAACATGAGTCTTGATAGTGGTAGCGACAAGGTATTTGATGCCATGTTTGCCAGTTTGTTTAAAAATCACCCCTATGGTACTCAAACGACAATTGGTACGATAGAACACTTGAAAAATCCTTCTCTGAAGGCCATCCGTGATTATTACAACACCTACTATGTTCCCAATAATATGGCGATCATTCTCACAGGTGATTTTAATCCCGATGAAACGATCCGAATGGTTGATACCTATTTTTCCAGTTGGAAACCAAAGGATTTGCCGGCATTTAAGTTTGCCCCGGAAAAGCCTCGGACAACTATCGAGGAGATTACGGTAAAAACGCCGGATGAAGAAAGTGTGGCGATAGGATATCTCATGCCGAGTATCCTTTCAAAAGATGCGGTCTTGGCTGACCTGGTCAGCGCCATTCTTTACAATGGTAAAAGCGGCTTGATCGATAAAAATCTGGTCAAACAGCAAGTGGTGCTCGAAGCATATGGCTTTAATTACCTGCTGAAAGACTACGGCATCATCTATTTTGGTGGGAGGCCGCTGGAAGGACAGTCCCTTCAGCAGGTTCGCGATCTAGTCCTCGGGGAAATTGAAAATCTCAAAAGCGGGAATTTTGAGGAATCGCTGATTGCAGCCACTGTAAATAACCTGAGAGTCCTACGGATTCGGGAACAGGAAAATGCCACCAATATGGCTTTTGTATTACACGATCACTTTATTTCCGGAAAATCCCGGGCGGATTACCTCGCCAGTGTGGACGAGATGGGGCGCATCACTAAAGCAGATGTAGTGGCATTTGCCAGGAAGTGGTTTGGCAAAGACTACACGGTTGTGTACAAACTTTCCGGAGAAGACCCGGACGTTCAGAAAGTCATCAAACCACAGATCAGTCCGGTGGAAGTGAACCGGAATGACCAATCTGATTTTCTACAAAAAATGGTAGAATCGCCAAACCCGCCAATTCCTCCGGTTTTTGTCGATTACGAAAAAGATATTCTGAAAAGCGAACTCCAAAAAGATCTCCCGGTTTGGGCTGTGCCGAATCGAATCAATAATTTGTTTACCCTTTATTACGTACTGGATATGGGCGAACGGCACAACCAAAAGTTGCCTTTAGCGATTGATTATTTGCAATTCATTGGTACCTCAACAATGAGCAATGAAGAGATAAATAAGCAATTTTATGAATTAGCCGTTGACTTCAATATCTTCAGCAGTGCGGATCAGGTCTATGTTTCACTAAGTGGTTTGCAGGAAAATATGAAGACTGCGGTCAAGCTGCTTGAATCCCTTCTCAATGATCCAAAACCAGACAACTTGGCCCTCCAAAATCTTGTTGATTCCAAGATTAAATCACGAAATGATGCTACATTAAATAAAGGGGCCATCTTCTGGAATGGACTCAATAATTATGTCAATTACGGGCCTGTAAATCCCTTCAATGATGTACTGAGTAACAAGGAATTGCAACAAATAAAATCTGAAGAACTTATATCAATTATTAAAAGTCTGACCACTTATAAACACCGGGTTTATTATTATGGACCGATGCCATTACCTGTATTTACCAGTGAAATAAAATCGCTCCACAAAACACCGGCAACCCTTAAGGATTATCCTCAGGAAAAAATATACACGCGTCGCAAAGCCACAGAAAATACAATCTATTTTGTGAATTATGACATGGTTCAAGCTGAAATTAGCATGCAGCGTTGGGACGAAACATTTGATCCCTCCCTCCTTCCGATGGTAAGTGCCTTTAATGAATATTATGGTGGAGGAATGGGTTCCGTCGTTTTTCAGGATATCCGTGAGTCAAGTGCACTCGCTTACTCTGCCTGGTCCTCATTCCAACGGCCCGCTAAAAAATCAGATCCCTTCAGTGCCAGTTTTTATGTGGGCACGCAGTCAGACAAATTGCCGGATGCTATGGCGGCTGTGCATAATCTGCTCAATGACATGCCCTCTTCCGAAAAGCTTTGGACGGTGGCTAAACGTTCGATACGGCAGGGAATCGAAACAAATCGGATCACAAAAACAGGTATTCTTTTTAATTACCAAAATGCATTGCGCTTAGGCCTGGACCATGATGTACGTAAAGACATCTACACCGCTGTGGATACAATTTCCCTTAATGATATCCGCAACTTTCATAATGATCGGTTTGCGAATAAAACCTGGACCACCCGGCTTATAGGCTCAAAGGATAAACTTGATTTTGAAGCGCTCAAACCTTATGGTAAAGTCGTCGAACTTAGCCTGAAAGATATTTTTGGGTATGAGGTTGAAAAAGAAATAAAGCCTTAGTCATCCGGCCATCCCTTTTATTGAGGGGTAGATTTTTTATTCCTTTTTGCCATTTAAAAAGTATTAAATTGACTTAGTCAAATGGCGTACCTTTGGCGCAAAGTCACCTAACCTTGCCTGTAGCTCCAATCCGATTGTTGAAAAACGCTTATGGCGGATTATCCGCCAATGTGTGGTTGCTGAGTCTGGTGACCTTTATCAACCGGAGCGGGACAATGGTTATCCCTTTTCTGACGGTGTATCTCACGGTAGAAAAACATTTTACGTTTGAGCAGGCAGGCCTCATCATGAGCACATTCGGAGCAGGCAGCTTGCTGGGGTCCTGGCTTGGTGGCTGGCTTACTGATAAAATCGGATTTTACAATGTCCAGGTATGGACCATGGCTATCAGTGGCTTTCTATTTTTCGGCCTCGGCCAATTGGATACCTTTTGGACCCTATGTGTGGGTGTATTTATCCTGAGCACCGTTGGTGATGCCTTCCGCCCTGCAAATATGACGGCTGTAAGCACCTATAGCAAACCGGAAAATCTAACACGATCGCTGAGTCTGGTGCGTATGGCAATCAATTTGGGATGGAGTATCGGACCGGCAATTGGAGGGTTTTTTGCGGCTAGCGTGGGTTACAAATGGCTGTTCATAGCAGATGGGACCACCTGTATTCTGGCTGCTATCATGTTGCGCATCTTTCTTTCACCGCGCAAATCGAACCTCAAGGAGACCAATAAAGACAGTGAAGTAGATATCATCCATCGGCCACCTTACAAGGACCCGCCATTCATGGTGTTTATCTTCATGATCGCCCTGGTGGCCATCTGCTTTATGCAGTTTCTGTACACCCTGCCGGTATATTTTAAAACGGAATTAGGTCTTAGTGAATTTCAGATTGGATTACTGCTCGCGTTGAACGGCCTGATCATAGGGCTGACGGAGGTGACCCTCGTCTATATCCTTGAAAATCGATTCCCCAAGCTTGTCTTATGTGCGCTGGGTGCTTTTATTATCTGCCTGGCGTATTTGAGTTTGAATCTCAACCCGCATGCAGCTATACTTGCTGTCGTTTGTATGAGTTTATTGACGGTAGGTGAAATGTTTAATTTCCCCTTTGCTAATAGCTTTGCGCTCACTCGCTCCACCTCAAAAACCAGGGGTCAATATATGTCCTTTTATACCATGGCCTTTGCCGCTGCCAGTATTGTATCCCCTACAATGGGCCTTTATTTGGCGGAGCATTGGGGTTTCCAAATACTTTGGTATTTCATGGCAGGATTGGCACTCGTTGCTACATTCGGCATCTTATCGGTAAGCCGCATGGAAACGGTTCGGAGTTAGGCGTTTTTTATTGTTTCGATGCGGGCAGTGGATTTGAAGTGTATGCCAATCCAGACCATGTTCGATGAAGAAAAAAGTGGAATGATAAATCTGCCTATCCACAACAGCATTGGCCGGTCGAATATTTTTGTCCGACGCTTGTTCAGACTCATTGTAGAATTCATTCATGGTAATGCAGGCTCTTTAATGAAAACACACCTCTTGTTCCTGATTATTACCCTACTGACTTGTGCATTAAAAGCAGATACACGTCACATGCACAGTATTTACGCAATTCTAGAATTGGACGATCCCCTATCAAAGGATGATCGGGCGATGATTAAATCTGTCAAGGGATTTTTGAAATGGTATAAAAAAAACTATACCCAAGCCAATAGTTTCAGAATGACCCAACCGGACTTACAAGGCAATTACCAGGTGCGCATGTCGGCATGTGAGGGATATCTGGCTTTCCTGAAACAAAGCACTTATATTTCAGACAGCTACCTAAACCATTGGCGACAATATTTTAAAGACCGCGACAAAGGCTTTCAGGAAACCCCGCAGGATGAGGGTCCGCCAGAGGGTTTTGATTATGATTTAGTATTGGGAACTCAGGAACCGGATCTTATATTTAATGCCGTGGATAACCTAAAATTTATCGTCGCTAAACATCAAAATGATATTGCTGTCCTTGAAATGATGGGAGAATGGCGGTATTATATTGACATGATAAAAGAAAACGGCAAATGGATGATCAGTAATATCCGAATAACAGACGATGATTCGATAGCAGAATAAATATCGGAGGTTTATTAAAATGGAAAAAAATGAAGAGCTTTAATCAGATATTGATTGTTGTGTATGGGTTGTGTGCTACGTATTTTTTATCATACCCGTCCAAAACGAATGGAATGCAGAATAATTTCGACTGATAATCAATGTTTTGTATTGCAAAAAAGCTGATTCTCGAAAACTATCCCTCTGTTAACATTAGGATTAAAAGCACATTTGAACAGATAATCAATTTCTTAATTAA
>JBBQMA010000101.1:0-7744 GCA_038328415.1 Chitinophagales bacterium
GTGGACATTCGGTGAGCGAACCGAGCGCTCCCGCGCGAGGCTTGGATGAGGCCATTAGGCTGAAGCCCAAAATATCTACCACGTTCACCCGCATAAAACCAGTATGAGCTCACATACCCCGTAGGGGCGAATGTCCAGTGGACATTCGGTGAGCGAACCGAGCGCTCCCGCGCGAGGCTTATGTAATGCTATTTAGGATTTTTACACCAATTTCATCACTAGCCAGCGAGCCTTTCGAGAACAAGCGCCCTGCCTGCAATACGCCAGTCAGGCAGGCCTGCCAATTGGCAGGTAGATTTTTGGTTACCTGTCTGCCGGCCAGGCAGGCTTTTTGGCGCAACAAAAAGTAACAAGCCTCGCCGGCGATCCAGACGATGGCCGTAAGCGCCATGTCTGGATGGAGACCCACTGCGTCTCCAATGAGGCGGTGCCGGACCAAATAAGTTGTCATCAACTTCAAGGCCATACACTAGGTACAGGGCGGAGTATATCCCTTTGTAAAATATTCTCCATTTGATGCATATGAGAATGAAAATTGAGAATGACTTTAAAATTGTTTTGGACGCCTGTGGGCCGATATGATAAAAAAAGGATGGCTGCCTAAGGTGAATACTATTCAGGAGAAAACATTAGAAATTCTTGCCTTCTTTGGCTTTTCAAATTACACAGCCTGGGAAGATTATTATTTCAAACGGCAACTCAAAGTTGCCTTTCGTATTTCATTGGCGAAAACCAATGAACCATATGCAATTTCTGCCTGGCTTCGCAAAGGTGAACTACAGGCTGGGGAGATAAAGGCAAATGATCATTCAGAGAAAAATTTTAAAGCAACCTTGCCTTTAATAAAAACAATCATGGCTCATCATCCAGTTGTTTTTTTAGTAAATTACAACGTATATGCCTTGAAGCGGGTGTTAAGGTGGTGTATACACCGTGTTTGAATAAGGCCCCAATAAGTGGCTCTACCCGATGGTTAAATATTACGCCGCTTATCCAGTTGACAGGCCGATACAACCGGAATGATAGTTTTTGGTTCACGTTTTTTCACGAAACAGGACATATACTTCTTCATGGTAAGAAGGATATTTTTTTAGAGAAAGTAGAATATTCCGATAAGGACCTCAGAAAGGAAAACGAGGCAGATGCATTTGCAATTAAATGGACATTGACAAAAGGTGAAGCGGCAGCAATAACTGAAGCAGCACCACTAAGTAAAGAAAACATACGAGCATTTGCAAAGCGATTCAATACTCACCCGGCTATCATTATCGGAAGGCTTCAACATAAGAAATTGATTCCTTACTCCTTTAGAAGGGAATCTTTCGAACCTGTAATTTTTGACGAATAAGTTATTCAGTACTGGAGGTAATCAACATTACCATATATCGATTGTGTGAACGCTTTAAGAAAATGGAAATAAATTATTACCACAATTAAAGTAAAACCTTGAATGGGATCATCATCATTAACGTCAAGTGCAACCCGGTGTAATTAATTTTTATTTACCCCCCAGTCATCATTTTATAATCTCTGAACATTCCGTTTACATTTTTTACTTCGACTTGATAAATATAGTTGCCTGTTGGTAGTCCCATACTATTTAGGTCGATGTGTATATCATGAGATCCTGTACTGAGTGCGTCTTTTTGAATCCTTGCTACAATCCGACCTTCCAGATCATGTATATCCAGCCTAACATCTGCAGGATGCACCAAGACTAAAGGAATGGTCGTCTGGTTTTTATATGGATTTGGATAATTTTGGCCTAGTGAAAATTGTTTGGCATTTTCTTTTTCCAGATGACCGATGCTGGTAATGCCGCTGCCTTTAATGGTCACTTCTAAATAGGAATTATATTCTCCTGTTTCAGCGTTAGGCGTTAATGTCGCCATTTGGTAGGCGTAACCGTCGGAAAAAACATTGTCATTTTCTAACGAAACCGGATCCGCACCTTTCGGGTACAACGCAGGATTTGCCGCGTATATTTCCTGTTTTGGGGTAATCGGGAAGGTAAGTTGAGAAATAGCCGCGTAAGAAGAACTAACATAAACCTGAAAGTGGATGTGGCAGATTCGGCCCGGATACAAACCTGGGAAAATGGTAATAAATTCAACTTCCCCATTGGCATTAGCGAGTTGGTAACCTCTTAAATAGGTAAAATTTTGTTGGCCCACATTGCCATTTGCGCTGTAACCGGAATACAAACCACCCGCATCGCAGTGCCATATATTTACGCGCGCATTTTGCATCGGGAAGCAGTTGTCCTCACCAATTATTTTCATTTTTAAATTTAACCGGATGCCGGTTTTATTTTCCCGGATGTCCTGCCGGAAATAAAAAGGATTTTCTGACAGGTCCAGGGGAAATGGTCCGGCTGCTTCGGTAGGAATGAGCACACAATCATTGTTCGGACTACTATTGTTTGTGTCTTCAGCCAATAATTTGCCCAATGGCAGGACAGAGGCTATGCCCATCAGTCCTGTTGATTTCAGGAATTCTCGTTTGTTCATAATGTTCAATTTTACTGGTAATGGAACAATCTGGTGATTACCGAAAATAAAGTTAGGTCATTTTGGTGACTTATCAAAATAGGCGACGTCTCAGCTATGAGACAACGGGGTGTAATTAGCTTAACGGTGATGTATTAGCTATGGTCCCTGATCCCCATGGCCGACTTTTCAGCCAACGTTGTCAATCTGAGCGTTTTGAAACGTTCACGCAGGGAGCGCAAAGAGGGAAACGCAGTGAGCGCAGAGAAAGTACTTAGTTTGAGAGGGCGCTAAGTTCCTTACAATTCGGACCATCGAAATAGATCTAGTCCAAAAATTATCGAGCGAGACGCTTATTTACACCGTGTATTTGAGACTTCAGCACCTGAGCAAGGCGTTTTCATCGCGTGACGATTTAGCTTCAGTGATGATGCAAAACAAAGAAAGTGCTCTAAAGAGAACGGTTTAAATTTTCTCAATATTCCCCCAACTGCAGTAAAAGTTATGTGAGGAGGCCTCACTCAACGCATAATAGAGCCTGTATTTTCCGGTAATTATATCCGGCATAAGATGCACATTGGGACAAGATGGATTGTCTGGCCCGGGATAAGGGCTCGCTTGTAGTCGAATTGAATTATTTTCAACAACGTTCAAAAGCTACGTTTTATAATTATATTTTGCTGACCATGCACTCGTTGGCATCCCTTATCAATTAATCCGCGATCGATATAATAAAATTATTTTATTAAGGTACCACCTTCTTATACCATCAATGTCTTACTTCCAATGTGTAGATTACTAGTTGTATGAAAGTATTTTTTCTTCGTGTTGTATCCTGTTATGATCATCATAATGCAATTTCTCAATGAGTTGGTTCAGCGGATTTTTATTGTTTTTTAAATAAGTTTCTACATGGTTTTCTTTGGTATTGTACGAATAGATATACGATTCATTTGTTCTTTCTCCAGCCATCTGTTTTTTTATCCTCATTTCCGTTTGCTGTTTTTTGCCATTGTATTTAAACGTTCTCTTGGAAGGGCCACGTTTACTCGCCGTTCCAAGTTTGGTAGATTTCTTTTAATCGATGGTCCTTCGTATAGCGATATTTAGTGCTTGTAACCAGTTTATCGTGGTTATATATCTGGCATAATTCGACCTGATTATTCCTGTTGTATGAGTATTTTGTCACGGAATGAAACCCTTCAGGATTAGCAATGTTATTTAATCGACTTTCTTCAAGTATCGAATCATTCAAATAGGTATGATCATAGTACATGGTCATCTCGCCATTCTGGTCATATGTTTTCACACGGGTGATGAAACCTTTCCTGTTTATATCTGCCACCGACATCAGTATTGTAGCCGGAGGAAACACTGTACTATCCACTTCTAATTGTTTAATTTTGTTTAATAGTCAACGCCTTTAATGCCTGCCTTTGAAGTGTATCATTAAATTGTGCACAGAGGCGGAGTGGTGCAAGACAAAAAAGGACAAAGTATAAAATTTTGGAAGTCATCTGGTTTTTGTTATTTCTAACTCAAAGATAGCCAGTTTAAGATACTGTCCTCCCCATCTGAGGAGGGCGCACAAAATTCTGATTTATTTACTATAAAGTTAATCCTTTTCTCTCAAGTAGTACAACTCAACGACCTTGAAGGTAACTTTTATATATTTTAATCTTGTACCACAGGCTATATTATAGTTCAACATTTTGGAAATATTTCCCTTTGATAGTTCGAGAAACGCTCCAAGCTCCTTTGAGTTCATATTGTTTTGTTGCATAAGTTCCTTTATTAATTATACATGATCTAATGTTATATATGGGATACTGCCTTTTTCCCATTTCTCTGTTAATTAAATTAATAATTTTACATCTTTCGAATCTCTCTATTATTCTTTTGCATCTGTTTAAAGGACTTGTTGAAGTACTGTTCATATTGTTATTTTGTATTCAATGAAATCTACATAGATGGTTGAATGGGTATGACTACAGATTGATACGGAATTGCCAATCAGCGTTTTCTATTGCTGTGGAATCGATAACTTGTGTAAAAGTTTATCCGAAGCGGATTGACAAACTCCATAAATTGAGGTATGTCAAAATGTACTCTTGGACTGTAGAGGATGGCATCCACCCGCCGAAAGTTTAGCGCCCTGGCATTCAAGCCTAACGAAAAACGCCCTATATTAAAAGCGAGGCCTGACATAGCCTCTAACCCGTAAAAACCAAATTTAGAACTGGGAACCCGCTGTTCAATTGTTGCATCTAAATACCAATAAATATTTGTTAACATATCAAAATTTAAACGCAGTAAAAGGTTCAATTCAAGAAATCGCGTAAGCCTGTAGTGAAAGGTCTGGCTTGTGATAAAATTCCATTTTTCATAACGATGTGTATTCAAATAGATCTGATATCCGTTTGGTCTATCCGTTTGCAAAATATCAAAAAATCGCCAAGTTTTCTGCACATAATGCTCAAATCCCAGGCCGGAGCTAAAGTGAAGACGGCGATCTAATTGCCATCTATATTGAAGACCTAAGGCATAAGCATAGGAGCCCCAATCCTCTGGATTATAGAAGTCCATTAATTCCTGTAGGTAGGCCGTGTTCCTTTGTGGTACGCGCTTATCTTTTTTTTCCATCCCATACATAACCCAAACCTCCCAAGGTGGATTGATTACCTGCCCTGTAGCCCAGTAAGGTGATAGTAACAATAGGGGAAGCGAAACCAATAACATGCAGTATTTTGACATATTGTTTTAACTAAATCTTTTAGCTATTGTTTTACCACCAACTTCTCCACTCCCACCAGACTACCCTTGCGGTGCACCGTTACATAGTACATGCCCGGTGGTAGGCCGGAGGGGTCGAAACGAATGGACGGATGCAAATAAGCCTGCTGCCGCAGCACCTGTCCGGAGGAGGATAGTAATGACGCCACCAGGTCGTGATCCGGCGCCTCCGGTGGCAGAGAGAGGTTGACCTCTGTGGTAGTCGGATTGGGATAGAGATGCAGATGCAGACCAGAGGGAAAAGCCACCGGCTCAATATTAGTTATTATATTCACTTCATCGCATCCCGGTGTCAAACAGCCCATACTGTCTAACTTGAGCAACCACACATGCGTTTCAAATACCCCAGTCATAGTATTTGATAACGCTCCAACGGCTATGAATCCTCCATCTCTAGTGTGGCGAATCTGAACCATACCTGTAAAAGTCCCGCCATAAGTAGTGTCCACATATGCACGCTCCCATGCTACATTCCTGTCCTGATTAATATAAAATAGCCAAGAGGAATGGAAAATGGGTTTGGGATTATTCAAATTGAAAAATTGCCAGCCGGTCCCAACCAAACCCATTCCTACCTTGAATTCTGTGAAGAAAATATCCTTCTCCGTCTGATTGTGAAAAATCAGAGAGTCAAACAAAATTCCGTCCTGGTCAATAAAGTAAATAGCCGGAGGATCCAACACCCAATTGGGGTCAGGAGGATTCGTACTATGGTACCAATTATAGGAATACACATCTTCGCTCCATTGCTCTACAAAACTAGACAAAGGAACAAATTTTGGTGGAGACTCATTACGCCATAAGATATTGCCATTCTTATCTAAAGCAAGCACGCCACCTGGCCTGTAAAACCCACAATCTATACAATAAATATAACTAATAATACATTGCCCTTTTGTGTCGCGAAATGCCCTATATGGGAATGTATTATTGTAGTCACTATTGAAATAAAACAGGTCAATCAATTCGCCTTCTTCCGTCAGTGTAAGCATATAAGGCTCCCAGCCGCCAGTTGGACTGATCCATGGGCGCCTTCTGGCTCCAACTAAACGTATCTGATCGAACTCATTTTTAAATATACTTAACCCTCCTGATGACAATGTCACATAATCCAACTCTTTTTGCCAAATCAATTCCCCCGCCTTACTTACTTTGGCCAATGCCATTTCATTTGAAGTATTCACATTCGTCCCTGAGATGTAATAGGCGTCGGGCGTTTCTAAATAATGCCCAATCCAACTAATATCCAAATTTAGTTCCAACATCCAAATTGCCTCACCTGTCTCGTTAATTTTTATTACACTAATGCACGTATTTGATAGTGATGTAAATGCTATACAATCATGCTCAATAAGCATAATATACCCATCCTCTATTTCATAAATTTCTGACCCTAATTCTCCATTTAAGGGAAAGAAATCCATTAATTTAGAATATGTAATCATTTGCCCATTGGCAGACACATATCCAAGAAATAATAGTACTATATAAATAAGTCTCTGTAACATGGCTTTTATTTGAAAACAAAATCTTGAGATGGCATAAAAGCCATCCCAAGATACGTTAAGGTCCCTTAATCCAGCACTTTTAATAAGCTGTGAAATAATACGGTTCGCTGCTCATCAAAGACTGTAATGTTGTAGAGACCACCATATAATTGGCTAAGATCAAGATGATGACTCCCAAATGTAGCATTTGTTATTAGAAAATCAACTTTCCTTCCTATCATATCATAAATCTCGATACGCCAAATATTTGACTCATGCTCAGGCATCCAGGATAACATGACCAATTTATTTACTGGGTTTGGAAATAAATTCCAACCTTCCATTTGGACTAGTGTACTTGGATGTTCAAGCATAGGCGGTGCAAGTGCCTCCTCTGAAAACGAAAAACCAGGGTCAAACCGCTGACCGGTAATCAGGCCCAACAGACTGTGTGCATAATCTCGCACCGGGCCGAGACCCATTGCCACACCTTGTAGATATGAATAGTCAGTTTCTGATAAGATATACTCAGAGGGATTATGCCTGAAATCCAGATTTATTGACTGAACCTGCTTGAATTCCTGATCAACAAAATTTGTGATAGACATCTGCTGCAACCATGCCAGCGCACCGGTGTAATCCTGGCGATTGACACGTAACCCATAAATAGCCCAATCAGCAACGCTAGATGTCTCGGCAAGTAGCAATTGTTCTGCCATTAGATAATCTGAACTTTCAATTGCCTCAAGTAGAAAATACTTAAGTAGCATATCTTTTTCTACAAAAAGTTCATAATACAATAAAGCAGAATCAATAGATAAGTCTATATGGCTAACCCATACCCGTCCAAAATAAATTTGAAAGTCAATGTCCTTTTTCGTTCCGATGTACCCCAAATAGAAAATAATTTACAAAGGGATATACTCCGCCCTGTTTCTGGTGCACGGCCTTGAAGTTGATGACAATTTCTTTGGT
>JBBQMA010000102.1:0-7742 GCA_038328415.1 Chitinophagales bacterium
AAACCTTGTTGTAAAGCCGGAAACATGCCATAACTGTAAAAGCCATTATGCCCGTTAGTAATGATCACTATGTCACGTGTATCGGGTGTTTCAAGCCATGCTCCTTCAATACTACCGTGTGTAAAAGAAAATGATTTGATCACCGTTATAGGTGATTGGGTGCTGTGTTTACTCTTTTCCATTTTGCGGAGATGCTGCTTTACGATGTATTTAATTGAAAGGGTTGTTAATAGGTCGTTTAGATTCGGATCTTTCCGATCAATCTAATCACTAAGTGGCTGCAATCTAAGCAAGTTATTCCCATAATCTATCTGGCAATCCTTTAATTTAAACTTCTGAAAAGATTATTCAATTTAAATTGAGAAGTGGATCAATTCTTAGTATTCTGAAATTCATTTTTGCATGCCCCTATTCATTTTATGAATGGAAGTAGACGAAACATTGGCGGCAATGTATTAATCGGGCTACTATTTAGAAAGCTAAATAGCGCGATGCCTTTACGTCGATTGGATTATCGATTGCCTTGAGATTTAATATCGTTTTTTGCTTACCTGGTCCGTTTAAACGTGGTTTTGCATAGCTACTTTAGTGAATGGACGCTAAGTGTAAAAAGGGGTGGCATGTTTATATTTCGTCGTATGTTTGAGTGACTCAACCCATTCATTATGATAGATAACCGACCATGGCTTAATAATTACCCTAAGGGCGTGCCTGCTAATATCGATCCGGAAGCTTATTGCAGTGTGGTAGACCTGTTGGAGGAAACCTTTAAAAAATATCAGGCGAAGACGGCTTTTACCAGCATGGGTAAAAAGCTGACGTACAAGGAAATGGATCGAATGTCAGGTCAGTTTGGTGCATATTTGCTGTCAAGAGGGTTGCAGCCCGGTGATAAAATCGCATTGATGATGCCCAATTTATTGCAATATCCGGTTGCCTTATTCGGCGCGCTTCGTGCGGGGTTGGTCGTTGTCAATACCAACCCGCTTTACACGCCCAGAGAAATGAAGCACCAGTTCGTTGATTCGGGTGTCAAAGCTATTGTCATTGCTGAAAACTTTGCAGCCAATCTGGAGCAGATACTAGCTGACACACTAATTAAAACGGTGATCGTGACCTCTATTGGGGAAATGCTTTCGCCATTCAAGCGATGCATTGTGAATTTTGTGGTTCGTTATATTAAACGGATGGTCCCCAAATTTTACATAGAAAACACAGTAACGGTGCGGCAGGCTGTGCGACAGGGGAAGGGTTTTTCCCTGCCGGTTATAACACGTGATCCGGAAGATGTTATTCTCCTCCAATACACAGGAGGCACTACAGGCGTAAGTAAGGGGGCAATGCTGACCAATCGCAACCTGATAGCTAACATGCTCCAGATCCGCGCCATTATGGAGCCGGTATTGGAACAGGGGAAGGAGATCATCCTGTGTCCGCTGCCACTTTACCATATCTTTGCGTTTACGGTCAATTGTCTGACATTGTTTAGTTACGGCGCTATGAACGTCCTGATAGTCAATGCGCGTGATTTGAATTCTATTATCAAAGAATTCAAGGCGCATCACGTCACTATTATGCCCGGGGTGAATACCTTGTTTAATGCCCTGCTCAACCACCCGAATTTCGCAAACCTTGACTTTTCGCATCTTAAAATATCTGTTGGTGGGGGAATGGCCGTACAACGGAATGTGGCTGAACGCTGGCAGCAGGTTACTGGCTGTTACCTCGCCGAGGGTTACGGGTTGACGGAAACGGCGCCGTTGCTGACGGTAAATCCACTTGATGGCACTGGCCGAATAGGAACGATTGGCGTGCCTGCCCCGAATACGGATATTCGTATTGTAGCCGATGACGGCCATATTTGTGGACCGGATGAACAAGGTGAATTACAGGCAAAAGGGCCACAAGTCATGAAGGGTTATTACAATCGGCCTGAGGAAACCGACAGGAGTATACAGGATGGATGGTTCGCCACCGGCGACATAGCTAAGATGCTGCCCGACGGGTTTTTCCAGATCGTGGACCGCAAAAAGGACATGATCCTCGTTTCCGGATTTAATGTGTATCCAAATGAAATTGAAGATGTGCTTGCCGCGCATCCCAAGGTGCTGGAATCTGCGGCTGTTGGAATCGCAGATGATAAATCAGGGGAAGTCGTTAAGGTCTTCATTGTCAAACGAGATAAGAGCCTTACCGAAAAAGAAGTTATTGAGTACTGTAAGCAAAATCTGACAAATTATAAGGTGCCCAAAGCGGTGGAATTCCGTTCTGAATTGCCCAAAACCAATGTAGGTAAGATATTGCGCAGGGAGTTAAGGGATTTGAAAACGAAATGATACCCTTGTTAATAAAGGGTTAATTCGTATACGTTTTCTGCTTATCGGGTTATCTTTACACGATTTTTAACATTTAAACAGAGTTATTATGAAACTGAAATTAATTCAATTACTAGGTGTGCTGCTCATTGGCAGCTCCATGATGTTTACAAGTTGTACAAAAGATGAGGATACAGATCCAGATGTAACCTCCCCAACGATATCCTTTGGTAGTGGTGCCGGCTTTCTGGAAGCAGATGCCAATGTCGAGCAAGCAACCACATTTAAGGTGAAAGTCATTGCTGCTAAAGGCACTGATGTCTTGACGGAATTCACTGTTTTCAAAGACAATGTTGCTCTTGCCACAAGTGAGTTCAAGATAAA
The DNA here is from genome assembly GCA_038328415.1 of Chitinophagales bacterium. Classification (GTDB taxonomy): domain Bacteria; phylum Bacteroidota; class Bacteroidia; order Chitinophagales; family Saprospiraceae; genus JAGNXB01. The sequence continues at coordinate 2,700 of JBBQMA010000102.1, forward strand.
TGGCGTTGCAGCAGTTGCAAATCCGGCTACCATTGGCGCTTTTGATGCCAACTCCCTAAGCTGGGAGATTGAAATTACGGCTATTGACCATGTGGCTACTCACGAATACCGTTTCCAGGTACAGGGAGCTGACGGACCTACATCATCTGTCAAATTGAATATCACCACGTTTGATCCAGGTACACCTGTAACGACATTAATGGGTATAGTTTTCAACGCAGACGGCCCTAACCTGGGTGGTTTTGATCTAAAAACAGGCACGGTAGTTAGTTCTTCAAGCGCTGCTGCAGATATCCGCGACATGGGCATCAATCTTGGCTTGCCTGATGCAACCAACTGGCTTCAGCAGGTAGAACCACGTAATGGTGCTACGCTTCGCAAAGCAGCCGGAACTGTTGTTTTTGCTAATATCGACACGAAAGAAAAAATTGAGGCTGCTTATAATGCTGCTGGATCAAACCTTGTCGCAAGCACCCAAATTGCAAATGGCGATCTCTATCTGGTGAAAAAGGATGCGGCTTATTTCCTCGTTCGTTTCACGAAAGTAAACACCACTACCACAAACAACCTCGACAACTACGAGGTGGACGTGAAGAAATAATCCTGACTTTTTAGGTCGAAAAAAGGGAGCTTCTGCATGCAGGGGCTCCCTTTTTAGTTTAACCAAAACAGCAATTTGCTCTAACAGTAAGTCAGCAATCAGCCCTGGGACTAATCGACTTCATAAGATTCTACAATGCCACCTGTTGATCCGGAGTTGGCACCTTTGTCATTTTGTTCCGTCAGGGTCCAATCATCCGTTGACGTTGTTTGCAGCCAAATTTCACCGGAGCGACGAAATACCTGCACGTTCAACCCATAACTATCCCGAAATTCCTCTTCAAGGGAAGCGACTTTGAGATTGCCGTGAATGCTTAATTCACCTTCTGTTTGCACTTTCCTAACCTCTCCAATGGTTTTGTCATCATCGAGGTGATCGTCCTCCGAACTGGCCTTTCCGGATTCATGGCTGCTCCTATAAAATTCCAACTTGAGCCAAGGGAATTTATCCTGAAACTCCAATTTGACCTGCCTCAGGCTTATATCATCTGTAATAAACATAATATCATTTGTTTGTTTACCGACAAGATAGGGGATTTCCTAGTTTTCAACGATGACGGGCATGATTAGCCATTATGACAGAAGTCATAGTATCAGGTCCACTATGTTGGTGGACATCTAGGAATCTTTTCAATTTGGAACGCCTGAGGCGCTGAGATTGGATAGGTAGGGAAGTTTTTAAAGAAAAAATGTCCACTAAAGGAAACCCATTCCTAAGGCAAGAGCCATCAAGAAAATACCGGCTGCAACGATCCATTTCAAGCTGCTTAGGGTAATTTTTTTCAACAGCTGATTGCCCAGCCATGCGCCTAAAATAGCGGCACCTGCAGCGATAATCAAGGCGATTGTAGCCCGGTCACCACGAATCGATAATCCCTCACTAAAATAGACCCCCAAACGTACCAGGTCTATGCCACAAGCTATGATGATTCCGGTGCCGATGAATGCCTCCTTGCTCAGCCCCAACCGCAAAAGGAAAGCCGAGCGTAAGGCGCCCTGATGCCCCGAAAGCCCACCAAAAAAGCCGCTTAATAAGCCACCGATTGGAAGGGCTTTTGACGAAAAAACAGGCTGTTTGTTGTCTGGAAGCAGTTCCAATCCGGCAAAGACGATCATCAGCGTAGCCACAATGATTTTGATGAGGCTTATTTCGCCCGTCCATGGACCTAATGGATATGAATACAAAATGGGTTGGGTACTTAAACGAGCCAATAGCCAGGCACCAAACCAGGCACCGGGTAGAGCTGCAATGCCAAAACCCACTACAACTTTCCAATCAGCATATCGACCCATCAGGCCGGTCTTAAATAAATTATTGGCGAGGTGCACAAGGGCCGTTAAAGCAATAGCTACGTCAACTGGAAAAAAGAGCATGAACGCCGGCAGCAATAAGGTGCCCAGACCAAAGCCACTGAAAAAGGTGAGTGCTGCCCCGCCAAAGGCAACTAAAGCAAGGATGGCATAATCCATTATCCGAATGATTTAAAATAGGATTGCAAAGCCTCCATTTGCCGTTCATTCCCTAAAAGAATTAAGTTGCTTCCAGGCGTAATGATCAGGTCTAATGATGGATTGGCAGTGTATTTTCCTTCAGCAGACCGGTATCCGATAATGATAGCTCCAGTGTGCCGATGGAGGTTCATTTCGAACAATGAAAGTGGTCTAAGCGCTTCAGGAAGCTGCTCATAGGCCAAATCTTCAAAGCTTACTTCGGAATTCATTTCATTGGTGAGAAATGTGAAGAACTCTACAGCACCTGGTTTGGTTACAAGAGAGGCCATGTAATAGCCGCCTATCTGCTCCGGCATAATGACGTGATCGGCACCGGCAAGTCGAATTTTTTGTGCGGACTTTTCATTATGTGCCCTGCTCACTATGGAAATGCCGGGGTTAAGTTGCCGTGCAGTTAACACTGTAAAAATATTGTCAGCGTCATCATTAAGCGAAGTAACGAGCGTGGCAGCCCGCTGAATGCCAGCTTGGACCAACACCTCATCCTGTGTAGCATCTCCCTCCAAATAGATAAGCCTTTCGGGCGAACTCCGAATGGATTCAATGGTCTCTTTATTGCTGTCAATGATTACAAAGGACTGTTTGTGATTTAGGAAGTGTAAGGCAGTCTCCTTGCCGTATCGCCCATAACCACAAAGAATGATATGTCCCGAAAGCCGTTTAATATCATTGTGAATAAGATTGTTATGCATTTTGAATAGAATTTCTCCCTGGATGATCGCATTGGTGAATGCAGAAAGCGCGTAGGCAAAGATCCCAATGTTAAGGATGATATAAATGGCGGTAAAGATCCTTCCTGATTGCGAAAGTGGTTCGACTTCCATAAAGCCAACTGTTGAGACCGTTATTACGGACATATAAAATCCGTCAGCCAATGAATATCCTTCCAAAAGCATAAAACATACTGTGCCTAGTAAGAGACTGCTTCCGAAGAGCAATAAGGCAAAACGGTAATTGAGGAAACGGCGGGATAGGGTATATGGTGCAAAGCGGAAGCTTTTTCGTTGTCGCTTTGGATGAATCATATGCCAAATGTACTATCCTGGGCTTTGCTGACCTAATGGTTTCTTATCCTATCGCAGTTTTAGCCTGTCTTGTCGACATGTCTGACCATTCCATCGAATTTAATAGTCTTAATTTTATCGATTAGCTTAGCTTTGACCATTCACAAACCTATCCACTACAATGAAAAGAACCCTAATTATCATCGGAGCTGTTCTGCTGCTCGTTATTATTTTCTACAGCACCTTCAAAAACAGCTACAACACTATGGTTACAAAAACCCAGCAGGTTGAATCCCAATGGGCTGGTGTAGAGACGCAATATCAGCGACGCATGGATTTGTATAGTAGTGTGGTGAGCACGATAAAGGGCTCTGCGGAGTTTGAGCAGGAGACCCTGACCAAAGTTATAGAGGCACGATCCAAGGCTACCTCTGTTCAGGTTGATCCTACAAAACTCACACCTGAATCGCTGGAGCAATTCCAAAAGGCGCAGGGCGAAATGTCCTCTGCATTCAGCCGGTTAATGGTTGTCGTTGAACAATATCCGCAGTTGCAATCTACCGCGTCCTTCAAGGAATTCCAGACTCAAATCGAAGGAACAGAAAACCGGATTAACAAAGCCCGTAATGACTTCAATAATGCGGTTCAGGATTACAACACCTACATAAAGCAATTTCCCTCTAATCTGATGGCTGGCATGTTTGGTTTTTCGGAAAAAGGATACTTTAAATCGGCCGCAGGAAGTGAGCAAGCGCCAAAGATTGAATTCTAATGGGATTGATCTGGGAGCATGATTTTCTGGAGTCCGACAAAGCGGCCCTTCGCGATGCTGTCCGTGCTGCGGAGAGCCATACATCTGGAGAAATCAGAGTGTATTTTGAAAAAAGTACCGAAGGCGAGCCCGTCTTGCAGCGTGCTCAGGAAGCTTTTATAGCCCTGAAAATGCATGAAACGAAGGAGAAAAACGGCGTCCTGTTTTATGTAGCGTTTGAAGACAAAGTTTTTGCTGTCATTGGTGATGCCGCTATACATGCAAAGGTGCACCAGGGTTTTTGGGACTCAACGCGGAATATCCTGGCCGAACATTTTTCTAATGAAGCGCATGTTGAAGGACTTACTAAAGCAATCCTGGAGGTAGGTATCCAATTAAAAGCCTATTTCCCGAGGGAGGACGATGACCAAAACGAGTTGTCGGATGAACCGGTTTTTAAAAATGAGAGACCCTGATGAGCACATTGCGCTTTTTGTTTTTAACAATTGTTCTTTGGCTGGCAGCCCTATCTGTAGGGGCACAGACATTGCCCCTACGGCCTGACCCACCTCGGTTGGTGAACGACATGGCTGGGATACTGACACCGGACCAGGTCGCTGCGCTTGAACAGAAATTGGTGGCCTATGACGATTCGACGTCCACGCAGTTTGTGATCATCATGGTACCGGATCTGGGTGGATGGGAAATCAGTGAATTTGCATACGGCATTGGTGACGCTTGGGGGGCTGGGCAGTCTGGAAAGGATAACGGACTGGTGATCGCACTGTCACGTGATGACCGGAAGGTTTTTATTGCTACGGGCCGGGGTCTGGAGGGCGCATTGACGGATGTCCTGACCAAACGAATCGTTGATAATATAATGGTGCCGGCTTTCCGGGAAGGTAATTTTTATGAAGGATTTGATCTGGCGGTCGATGCTGCAATCCTCGCCATTGGCGGTGAGTTTGTTCGGGAGTTAGAGGAGCCCCAAACCCCTGTGGTCCCATTGATCATTATAGGTATCTTATTCCTGATCATCATTGTGGCTGTGATCCTGTTGGGTATTTATGACCTCGACTTCCAGATCGAATCGCGGGCTTGCCCGCCGATCGTTAGGGGACGCCTCTTCGCCTTGTTTCATTTCCGGTGTGGTTGCCACGAACAAAGGGATCGGCG
>JBBQMA010000103.1:0-7736 GCA_038328415.1 Chitinophagales bacterium
CATGCCCTCAGCTACAATGCCATCAAAATCAGTTGCAATTACCTCGGCGCTGACATCGCCCTCTACAATTGCACAGATGGCTGCATAATGTCTCAAAATATTATCCCTTCCGTTGATCCCTTCTTTAGCCATGAGACTGGGATTGGTAGTCACGCCATCAAGAATTCCCAGATCCTTTGCTTCACGAATCTCCTGTAAGTTGTCTGTATCAATAAAAAATTTCATAGTGGAAGGTTTCGCACAAAGGTAGGGACTCATGGACATCAGAAAGAATAGAATCCGTTTTATTTGAAAAAAACCTTTTCTGCGAAAGGAAGCAATCGCCGACGTTTCAAGCTTGAATGGCCATGAGAGGTGTTTCCGTCATCTTTGCCATTACAAATACGCTTTCTTTAAAAGTCATACTGAAGGAAAAGTATAATTCTCGTCAAAGGGGTGCTGAAGGAAGGCATTATTAGCTTGCCAAACATCGTTTGACTGACTGGACAGAGAGGCCCGGGCAATAAAGTGAAATAGGATGCTTAACTAAAAGAAGTGAAATGGTACAAGAGAAAATAAAAAAAGCGAGAGACTACATCGCATCGCTACGACTTCACGCCCTTGCTGCGTCTCCGCCCTGGGGGATTAGAAGGAGCTGATCGTATAGCTCTCGCCGGGCGCAAAGATATACTTATTCCCGGAGAACAGTAGATGAGAATTTTGAAACGCTACCATCAATCTACCCACTTTTCGAAAGAGGAAAAAGGCAGATGAAAAAGATAGATGCCTTTGTTGATTTAGTTTTTGGATTTGTGGCGGAATCAATTATTTTGCTTCGTCGGCTGGAACAATACCCGTTTTTTCGCCAAAATAATGTGCAAATGCCTGGAATTCTTTAGCTAATTCAAGGTGATTACTTGCTTTGAGGTAAGTGTCTGCAAGTGACCGGAGTGTATGAAAAATCAGCCGATCCATTTCCGCGACCTGCATATCCTGCGTCCATAAATCAACTCGAAGCGTTTCTTTCGTAGATCGTTCAAAAAGGGATAAAAGAAATGCTTTACACGCTACAGGCCCGGTGCCGGCATGATCATCGGCCTCCCATTCGATATGTACGGGAATCTGATCCGGATTAAGCCCGACGTTAATTCGAATCTGGGATATGCGATCAGGTTGTGTATTACTCATGAGATTGGTTTAGGTTTGAAATTTCACGAAAGTGAAGGATCGATTTACCTGGGAGTGGTGAGCTGGAAGCGGCAACCATAGAACGGGCCAACAAGTCGGCGGGCATTCCCGAATACTGTCCCAGCAGATCTGGTTTAATCCATCGCAGGAAGCGGCCAAAGCGAATACCAATTGCCTCTGAAAGCCGTGTTTCATCCCGATTTCCTAATAAAATAGAGGGGCGAAAAATATAAAAGGATGCAAAATCAAGTGCGGCAATCGCCTTTTCCAGTTCGCCCTTAGTTTTATTGTAGAATATCCGGGAATTGGGATCCGCGCCTACTGAGGATACCAGAAAGCAGTGAGTTGCACCATGTGCGCTGGCCTTGGTAGCGACTTCTAACGGTATTTCCAGATCAATCCTTTTGAACCGGGACTGATTGCCTGCCACGGCGATGGTCGTACCAAATGCGATGAACACATCATCACAAATAAACAGATCCCCGTCCTTGGGTAAGGATTCGAAATCCACGATATGTTCCTGAACAATTGGATGTTCTAAACCCAAGTGGCGTCGCGTCAATAGCTTGATACACTCAATGTCCGGAGCTTTTGACAACTCACTGACCAGGTGACTGCCTACAAGTCCGGTTGCACCCAATACCAGAACCGTTCGTTTATTGTTCCTCAATAGTGATAGTTATGGGCGTAATTTTAAATCCGGAATGGCGCAAATAATTAAGTACACCTTTGCCACCCCAAAGGTGTGCAGCTCCAATCGCCATGAAATGAGATTCTTTTGCACACATGATGGCCATCCGGTCTGCCATAATTCGATTCCTTCGAAGCAAAAGTAATTTTCGCAATGATTTCAATTGCTTTCGGGAATCTTTGTAAAGTCGTTGGATATCTTGTTGGAGGTACCAACGTACCTGGTTTTTAAGATTGCGTTTGAACTTGCCTACATCTTTGCTGAGACCAAGCAGTTGATCCAACTGTTTAGATAACGGAATTTGATGGAGGATTCCAATCTGTTCTTCAAAAGTCTCAATACCATCCAGGCGCAATCCCAAAGATTTTGCCTGCATGGCGAGAGCAAGGTCAAATGGGATATTTGCTTCTTTCCCTAAGAGCTCCGAGGTAATGGCCTGAATAAGCATTAAAGGCGGCATGAGAAGAAATTGATCAACAGCTCCTAAGTTGAACGAATCTAAAAGCTTAATGATCTTCTTCTGCTGTTTTGGGGTAAGTGGCTTCCACCAATCCAAAACGGGTTCAAACACAACCTCAGGCAATTGTCCGGGGTCGGGCAAATGAAATTCAGTAGCAACTACCTTGCAGTTCTGAAGATATGAATTCAGAAGGGGAAGAAACGCATGTACCCGCTCGTCTCTGGTATGCATAGTCCCAAAGACGAAATTGACCCACTGCGAATTAGGATGGCTGATCTGCCATAAAAGATGATTCGACGTTGATTGTTTGTTTTTACTCATGGTATTGCTGACAAAGGTAATGCCTTACGTTTGTTGTAAGACTTAATCGGCAATATCCTGGTTATAATTGAAGGGGAGAATCCTTGACTGTTTGACTGTTGAAAGCGCCATCAGGGTTTTTAGCCGTTCAATCTCTTCAATTTGTGAAAGCTGTTTGAAGAGCAATGCTTCATAAGCCGGAATGTCTTTGGCAATTACTTTTAGCAAACAATCAGCCTCTCCTGTAATGATATAACATTCTGTTATTTCGGGGATTTCCTTGATTTTTGCTAAAAAGGACTGTAGCGCATTCTCTTTTTTCCATGCCAATGAAACCAGGATAAAGGTCTGAACATTAAGTCCTAAAGAAGCCGGATTAATCTGCGCATGATAGCTACTGACCACTCCCGTTTTTTCCAATTTCCGTACCCGTTCTAACGTTGGCGCAGGGGACAAACCTACACGCTTTGACAATTGGAGGTTGGTTATTTTAGAATTTGTTTGAAGTATTTCCAGGATCTGCAAATCCGTTTTATCCAGTTTATTTATTGACATATCTACCTTTTTGCAGGTAAAACCTATATTCAGATAGAATGTTTATCGATTCCCTAAAAATTACGTTTAATCTCGAAATTTAATTCTGTGTTTTGCAAATAAAAACGCCTTTGGAATTCCGGGATCAACGTATTGCTCGGCAATACATTGATCCCTTCCAAAAGCGTTAACAGCTGATTCTATGTCAATTATGGCCAGATACCGCGTGATTCGTAGTCGGATGCAATTTTGTTTAATGCACTAACGAAAGCTGCCGTCCGAAGGTCTTCCACTTTCTTTTTACGTTTGTAAACCTCCCGGATTTGCTGGTATGCGGTAACCATCGTTTCCTCAAGACCGGAACGCACCAAATCAATCTCATCAGCGCCTCTGGCAACGAGTTGTTTTTCACGCTCTCCAAGCGTCTTACCCGTCATGCGAACAACCAGGTCCACAATATTAGCGTAGGTCTGCTGATTAAATCGTTTATCCATCCGTCCAAAACGCATATGGCTGAGGTTCTTAAGCCATTCAAAATAGGAAACGGTTACCCCACCTGCATTGATATACATATCCGGAATGATAAGGATACCCTTTTTAAGGAGCACATCTTCTGCATCAGATGTCACCGGACCATTGGCTGCTTCAGCGATTATTTTCGCTTTAATTTTACTTGCATTTCCGATATGTATCTGACTTTCCAGTGCGGCAGGCACCAGAATATCACATTCAAGCTCAAGCGCCTGCGTTCGGTCTTTCAGGGTTTTTGTGCCCGGAAATCCTAAGATTGACCCGGTTTCTTTACGGAATTTGATTAGGTCTGCAACGTTGATGCCATTTTTACTATGTATGGCTCCTTCATATTCAGATACGGCAATTATCTTAGCGTCGCCTTCATTTTGGCATATCGTACCTGTATAAGAACCAACATTGCCTAACCCCTGGATGACCATCGTTTTGCCGGCCATACCTGGAGTGAGGCCTAACATCGTCATATCATCCTTGAAACTCAGTGCCTCTTTCAAGCCGTAATAAACACCCCTACCGGTAGCCTCTTCCCTACCCCGTATTCCGTTTTGCGCTACTGGCTTGCCGGTAACACATGCTGCTCCATCAATATCACCCGGGTTGAAACTTATATAGGTATCAAGGATCCAGGCCATTTCTCTGCCACCAGTTCCATAGTCAGGAGCAGGCACGTCAATTCCTGGTCCAATGAAGTTCTTTTTTATAAGCTCGGCTGCGTACCGACGTGTAATCTGCTCCAGTTGCTTTGGTGTGTAAGTCCGCGGACTAATCTTCACTCCACCTTTCGCCCCTCCAAAAGGAACATCGACGATAGCACATTTGTACGTCATAAGTGCCGCCAGGGCCATTACTTCATCCTGTGTTACAGCGAGGCTGTATCGGATACCTCCTTTTGTCGGCAGCCGGTGTTGGGAATGCTGTACTCTGTAAGCTTCAATGACCTGATATTCATTCCCGATCTTAACAGGAAATCGCATGGAGTAAACGGCGTTACAAACTTTAATTTGCTCCAAAAGACCCTTATGAAGGTCCGTGTGCGATGCAGCCTTGTCAAAGTTGCGCTGCACGCTGTCAAAAAAACTAAGTTCTCCAGTACTCATGAAGGATTGATTTGTTTTTCAATTCGTGATATCCGACGGTCTAACCTGAATAAAAAGAAGATAAGACCCGCAAAGATGCTAATGATTACAGCAAAAACTACATAGATTTTGCCAGTTGCCCGAAAGAAATCCTCTCCTGTTCCGCTGGCCATAGCTAATTGGCTAAGAACCAATATAAAAGCTACTATTAGGATTCGTTTGCTCATTGGTTGTCATTAATTAAAGTTAGAACCCGCAATTTGATTTGTTCTGTTCTGAAATAAAGATCAGCCAGCCAGAATCCGATTAATGTCCAGCCCAAAACGGCAGGATAGAATACAAGCCGCATGGTGTTATCAAGGTCCTCTCCTCCAAATGCCGGGTTTCCTCCATTACCTGGATGCAGACTGTCTGTCATTCTTGGAATGATGAACAACAAGGGTATTAAGGTGATGAAGGCAAATATATTATATGCCGAAGTTACTTTATCACGTTTATCTTCATCTTCAATAGCAGAACGCAACATAAAATAGGCCAGATAAATCAGTGTAGCTATGGCGGCCATATTTTGTTTCACATCCATGCTCCAGAAAGAATTCCAGGTAAACTTAGCCCAAATCATTCCAGTTAACAGGCCAAGGATGCCAAAAAGCAAACCCGCCATATTTAATGCCGTGGTTTTTTCAGCACCGTGTGGATCATTTCCTCGAAGGAACTTAATACTATAGACCAGCGAACCTAAAAAAAGAAAAATCATTCCGAACCACATTGGTACGTGGTAATAGGTATTGCGGATGGTTTCCTCCAGAATCCCCCTGAAAGGAAAGCGCACTCCTTTGCTTGTATGAAGATTCTGAATCTGGTCCTTTTTCCAATAGGCAAAACCCATATCCACATTATTTTCCTTCTGCCGCAAAAACAAGGCAGTAGGTTTCACAGCAGGACCATCAATCGAATTATCCAAAACAATTGAACAATCGGCTGATTGTTCCGGTACCGGTAAAAATGGCGGTATTTGGAATGTAGCAATCAAGTTTGTCTCTGACAGTGGCCGAACAGCGCTTGCAAGGATCATGAATTCATTGCTCAGCTTCAGCCACACCCTATTATCACCAGATGAAAGGTAATGGCTGTTATATCCACGGATTGAGATGTCCATAGTGGTATCGACGACCCCTATCGAAGGCGAAGTCTCAATGATACCAGGTTTAAGAGGTAATAACAATCCGGCAACAAGCGAATAAAGGACCAGCAATGCTCCAAGGGTCTTCCACCAATACTGTTTTAAAACGCTCATTTCCTTTAGTTGCCTTTCGAAAAACGGAAGGATTGGTTGGCTAGTTTAATCGCGCCAAATGTAGTTAAATAATAGTATTCCCATTCCTCCAATCAGCATATTCAATGCAATCAGCATAATAATATCCCACTGTAAGTCTACTGCTGACAATCCAACCATCAGACTTCCACGTGCAATTTTACCCGCCAGCAAAGACAATCCGATAACTAGCGGAAATCCGATGATCGTCGTTAGCGTAGACGCATTTCCGGATTGACTAGCTATTGCTGACATAAACGCAAATAACAATGAAAGTCCGGAAGTGGCCAGGAGAGCCGCATAAAGTAATAACAAAGGATTTTGGACAGGAAATCCATACAATACAGACATCAATCCAGCAGTCAGGATACCGACAACAACCAACAAAGTAAACAAATGGATAGCTTTGGCAAGATAAACAGCCAAAGGACCTGCCAGCTGAAAATAGTACCATCTTCTTCCCCCAGACTCCTGCATGAAACTCAAAACACCTGTATTTACAGAAGCGAACAACAATATCACCCAGAACAATGCAAGCCAGGTTTCTCCATCCGGAGAGCCAAAAATATAGGAGGTAACCAACACGATGGCAACTACATACAATAACACACCGCTTAATAATTGCCTGCTGCGACCTTCGAGCGCCCAATACAGGCGAATAAGATTCACAATCTGTTGTGTGGTCGAAAGCATGACACAAAGGTACTTCAATTCATAGTGCAGCCCGCATGGCTAAACTTGTATTATTTCTGCATTCACTACATTTGCGTTCTGTGCGATGTCTTTACCTCCTCCTCATTTGCCTGCAAACCGCTGCTTTTGCCCAAGAAGGCACCTATGTGACTACTACTGCTACCAAAGGCGATGGTGTCCTTGCTGTATTGCGCCGGTTCAAACTTGAAGCCTTCTCCTGCAATGTAGAACATTTCTATGTGCTCAATAATATAGAGAAAACAGATGGCCTTATCAGCGGCAGAACCTACAAACTACCCATGAAGCGGTTCAAATATAACGGCCGGAGTATTCGCACAACGATAAATATATCTGACTATGATCTGGCTGTTCGAATACAGGATTACAACCGCCTTATCGAGAAAAACAAGACAAAGAATAAACCTTATGAGAGTGACATGGATTTATGGGTGCCTCACCATTTTTTCGAATGTCCTGATGAATTAATAGAAACACAAACCCTTGTGGAATTGGATGTAAATGTGGGCAAAAGTGGGCAATACCCCATTTTTGGTGAAAAATATAGTAATGTCGTTCGCGAGTCAGAAATCCTGAAGGGCCAGGTATTTTATATAAAGGGTGGACACGGTGGGCCTGATCCAGGTGCGATGAGTACGCGAGCAGGAAATGACTTGTGCGAAGATGAATATGCCTATGATGTTGCCCTGCGTCTGTGTCGGCATTTAATCTCCAGAGGTGCCATAGCCTACATGATTATCCGCGACAATAATGATGGTATTCGCGACGAACTCTACCTGAAATGTGATCAGGATGAAGTCGCTTTTGGAAACAAAACCATTCCACTCAACCAAAAAGAACGCCTCTATCAACGTGCGACAATTATCAACCAATTATTTGAAAAGCAAAAACTACAGGGTGTAAAAAAGCAGACTTCGATCTTTATCCATGTCGATTCAAATAACCATGGTC
>JBBQMA010000104.1:0-7718 GCA_038328415.1 Chitinophagales bacterium
AGCATCATCGCTTTTGCAGCTCGGCTCATTGAGTTGCAATGACTTTTTGCGCACCAGACTTAACGTCAGCCGATCATCTTTGGACTCGGTATTTCGGGTTACCTGCATATCGTACAATGATTCACCTGAAATGACACCAAATGCATCTTTTGGAAGCAGATGGATAGCCGCGTTGGGGATGGATTTTCCGGTAAGTTCATCCACCACTTCCAGTGCCAACCGTATGGCATACTTTTCCGATTCACCGGTCAGCGAATAGGCTGATTCAAACGAATAAATATCATCCTTTCCAATACCTCCTGGCCGGTCAGAAGAAAAGAAACCCTTTAATCCTCGTTCATCTACAATAAACCCAAGGTCGTCGTAAGGCGAATTAAAGGGTTGAGACAAAATCTGAGGAGAAGCTTCCGGCAGGTTATTGGTATTTACTGAATATATATCCAGTCCACCCGGACCATTTTCCAAGCCATCTGAGGAGTAAAACAGATAGCTGCTATTGTGAATAAATGGGAACACTTCATTGCCTTCCGAATTGATTTGATCCCCAAGATTGACCGGCTCACCCCAGCGACTGCCATTCCATTCTGAAACCCAAATATCATTCGCACCAAATCCTCCTGGCCGGTCAGAACTGAAGTACAATTTTTTACCATCGCGTGACAGAGACGGATGCATACAAGAGAAGTCATTGGAATTAAACGGCAAGACCCTGATATTTGTCCAGCCCTGCGTACCGCGTTCAGCAGAATAAATTTTCATACGCACCCGGCCACTGGCATCGGATTGTTGGACGCCCTTTTTTTGATTATTTGATGTGAAATAGATTTTGTCACCGGCATGCGTAAATGAAACGGGACCCTCGTGCAATTGGGAGTTTAGGGTGGTAGAAAAATTTTCGGGTTTCACGGGTAAACCATTCGGATCAAGACGGGTAAAATACATTTGAAAAAATCGTTCACCTATCTTCTCATCAATAAAACCACCCTTTTTGCGGGAGGAGATGAAGACTAGTCCGTCATGATAAAACGCAGGAGAGAAATCCAGATTTTCTGAATTAATTGGGGTAGCGTTTGCAACGACAATACCCTTGCCACCGGACTTTTCATAAAGTTTATCCTTGCCAAGCATTTTGGGGGACTCTGATTGTTGCGCCTGCATAGCAGTGAGTGTTATCAAACTCCAGCAAATCGTAAACAGGGTGCGTATCTTCATAGGGTTGGTAAAACTGTAAAAGTTAAACGATGAGAAATTCTGCATTAGTACCCCTCAGGAAATAATTTCCAATGAATAAAACTGGTCATCCGTGTGGATCACTCAAAAAACCGTGGATTGTCAATGGCCTTAGGTGATGGTCCGGCTATGCAATAACCCAGCATGACCTCAATCGTCCCAGTCTGATAATCCCGAATTTTTGACAAGGTAATATCGTATCCCATACTGACCATCAAACGCTTTTGAATTTTGAATCCCAGCACCAAATCAATGGATTCACCGGAGCCCGGATCACGATCCCCGCCTAAGCGATAGGAAAGACCGCCATGAAACTGCTCATTGAGTTCCAACCCCATGTAGATGTCCGCATCAAAGGGTGTCCCATCCACATACTTGAATAACACCTGTGGATGAAAAGCAACCGATGGGCTCAGGTGCAACCGATAGCCGCCCATGGCATAATAGTGCCTGCTTTCTGTAGATAAACCCACAGCACCTGCCCCGAAGTCAATATTGCCTTCTACCATGCGTGGCAAACTAATCCCTGCATACCAATCTTTCGCCTGGTAATACAATCCGACTCCAAAATTGGGAAGGTATTTGGACTGAAGGCTTTGGGGCACACCCGGATCAAAACTGATATCCTGCGTACCCTTAATCCTCGGGTCACTGTAATCCTCTGCGAAGTATCGGACAGATGCGGAAAGGCCTGCACTCAGGTAGCCCTTCCCCAGCGGAATACGATACGCGTAACTCATCTCTGCCGTCAACTGACGGGTGATGCCAATGGACTGACGCGAAAGATTGATACCCAGGCCCACACGTCTTTGGAATAGTGGCGTGTGAAAACTGAGGACTTGTAAATCCGGAGACCCTTCAAGGCCAATCCATTGTTTACGGTACAACCCACTGGCACAAGCGCCTTCTGCACTGCCAGCATAAGCCGGTGAATACACCAATCGATTGAACATGAACTGCGTGATCTGGGCTTCCTGCTGCGCATTCATTTGGAAAGAAAATGCCATCAACAATGCCAATACTGGGGTGGTATAATTCATTTGCATAAGGATCAATATTTAATGAGGATGAAACCAGAAACCGGTGTCTCTTCATCACCCGGTTTGAAGACATAGAAATAAGTACCTGCCGGAAGTAGCTGGCTGTTATACAGACCGTCCCAGTCATTGGCATAGGGTGAGGATGAATACACTTCGTCACCCCATTGGTTGAATATGGAAAGGCTATTTTTTAGAAAACGGCCATCCTGAGCCAGACAAGGAATGACCAACATATCGTTGATGCCATCCCGATTCGGCGTAATGATCGTTGGCACTTCGCAACTTGTATTCACAGCGACATCAATGATGATCCGTGCCTCAGTACATACATCCGGACAAATGGTACTGCATACCTTATACCTGAATTCGGTACTCCCTGTGAAATTGGCCGGTGCTGTATAGATGTAGTTGCCTTCAGATATCTTCTTCAGATCACCTTGTCCGGGTAAGCCAATAATCGATGTGGTCACACTGCCAAACAGCACATCATTGCCAAGAACATTTAGGAGGGCCTGACCCGCAAAGGCTACATTAAAGCTGTCATTTAGTGCCTGAGGTCCAAAGGCGTATGAAACAACCAGGGTATCATACGCAGTTGAACCACAAACGCCTGCATTTAATTCCCAGATAAATACGTTTGCTCCGTTTTTAAGTCCACACGCCAATGCACCTGTTTCACCTGTTGCTGTGAGGGCAATTCCCGGATCTGGAGAATACCATCTACCGGTTCCCAATGTCGCAAAGTCGGCCGTCAAGGGGAGGGACAAACACCCATAACCACAATCTGTTTTATCTGCACCTACAAATGCCTGATCATCAAAGTTGTTTACAAGTACTGCGATAGCAGAAGATGCACATGCACCGTTATTTAGTGTCCAGGTAAACGCATAGACATTCCCGGGTTCCAGTCCTTCAACTTGAGAATCCGACGCAGCCGGTGTAAGAATGTTAACACCGCTTGCTGCCTGCCCCGTTGATTGTGTCCACTGACCGGGACCGAATAATCCTGGCTCGGCATTCAAGGTAACAATGTCGGCACGGCAAATCGCAATCAGCGTATCCGCAATGGCATCCTCAAACTGAGAGATAGTGACCGCATTTAAATCAGTGCTGTAATTAGTACATGCACCGTTGGAAAGTGACCAGCTAAAAATTAATGACTCGCCACCTTGAAATCCCTGTACATCGGTACACGCACTGCCGGGGGTCAAAATAGTGGTGGGGTTACCTGCCGTTTGCAGCCATTGACCGATTCCGATCAGCGGTTGCTGTGCGCACAACTGCAATACATCACTTTCGCATACCTGGATATCCGGCCCGGCGTCCGCAATTTGATTGGGTATCGTATTAATCTGGACGATGTGTTGGACCGGATTCACAGACCGGCATCCGTTCACCTCGGCGATAGCATAAAAACCATATGAACCATCCGTATAATTGCCGGGGAATGGGAAACCTGTCGTTGGCGTATTTCCAGTCAAGGCAATCAATGTATCCGTTTGGCCATCGTACCAGGAATATTCTGTGCCGGGTATAGGGCTCAAAACGGAAAGCGCGCAGCCTGATGGCACATCTTTGCAAACTGCCCCATTGCAATTATCCGTGATGACTGGAGCGGTGGGCCTTGCCCTGACTTCTACGCTGAATGGTTCAGTAAGCGCTGACAAACAACCATTGATGCCAATTCGCACCTGATATCCTCCTGATTGATTCGTCTTAGCTGCCGGTAAAACAAGGCAATTATTCTGGCCGCTAATACCAGCCGGACCTACCCAATCATACGTAGCACCTGCAACAAACGTAGCGCAAAGCTGGAGCGTGTCCCCCTCACAGATTGGACTGTTTGAGGTGATGATGGGTGGAAATGGCGTTGGGTTGACCTGGATGACAACAGCATTTGATACGTTTGAAACACACCCATTTGCAATGACTTCCAACAGGTAAGTACCGGATTGGTTTACCGTGATCATTGGAATCGTTATCGACGCAATACTTGTTGTGTCTGTACCGAGTGGTCCGTGCCAGATAAAGCGCACATCACCCGTATAGGTGGTATTGGTGACACTGATAACCAGATCCTCATCGGCACAAATTGTAAATGGATTGGAAGGCGGATCATTTTCTACTGCTATAGCAGGCGTAACCGGTCGGTCATTTAACACCAGGAATACGGATGCTGGAATGGACCTGCACGTATTGTCCGGATTTTCTACTTGAAGTGTGTATAGCCCGGAATTTGCACCGGAAATGTTAGTCAGTATGGCTACGCTGTCCAGGGAAAATATATTACCTGTAGGTCCTTTCCAGGTATACAGATACGTGCCTCCCTGATCCGGCGGAAAGACAGAAGGCACTAATTCACATTCCTCAGAACCACCCACACATTCCGGACAAGAATGCGATAAAGCCGTTATCACAGGTCGCTGGCGAATGACTATGTGCAATGTATCCCGAATAAGGCAACCCTGCGGATTTTCCACCTCCAGTATATAGATCCCTTCAAGAATGGAAACCAATGGATTAGCTCCTGCATACACAGCACCATCAGGAGCCGTCCAGGTAAACTTGGCAATATTCACACCTGTTGCCGGTAAGGCTATAGAATCACCCTGACAAGCTGCAAGGGTATCCGGCATTTGTAAGGCGATAGGATGAATGATGATTTCTTTTTCTAAGGAAAATGAAGACGGACATCCTGGTTCAGGAATGACACGCAATGTCCATGTCCCTGCGTTAAGAAGGTCGGAGGGTAAAATAAGCTCCGGCACACTAGAGGTATAAACCTGACCACTTTGGATATGCGTCCATTCGTATGACTGGGCTCCTGACCAATCTGTTGATAGTCGGATAGAGTTCCCTTGACAAATAGGGCTATTTGATTTTAATTCAGGGCGAAAGGCACCGTTCGGATCTATATCGATCTGAACCGATCCTACGGAGATACATCCTGTAAGACCTTCAATAGTGAGTGTATAGATGCCGGCATCAGCTCCCTTGGGATTGAGTATAATCGGACTAGCCTGATTGCTGAAAAATCCATTGTTGGAGGTCCAGGTATAAATAAAATAATTGCCTGTACCCGGTGAAGGCAGGGTAAAGGTGGTATCGGGTATGAGTTGAAGATTGCCCCCACAGGTGTCCAGCGAGAATTGAGGAGTCAATTCTTCATTGGCAATGGCTACCAGCGTAAAGCAGGTATCAGAATTGCCGCTCATATCAAATGCGATCACCCGCACATTGAAATTATTCCCGGCATCATTGCACGTAAATGCATTTGGAAAAATCGAGTAACTGGCAATGCCACAATTATCTGTTCCTGGGGCCAAAAGCAGATCGCCTTCGTCCAGACTAAGCGCCACTAATCCGGAAGGATTGGCCTTCGCAAAGAATCCCGGTTTGCAGGCTATCTGGGGTTGGATTTTATCCTGGACCAATAAGGGCCAAGTACATGCTGTTTCATTGCCATGTAGATCCTCAACGGTATAGGTAACGGTATAAGACCCAATAGGTAACTGGACCAGTTCCGGTTGATTAGGCGTAATCAAAACGCCTGATTCAACCAGTTGATTAGAATTGTTTTCGATGGTGTAGGCAATTTCTACCGCATTGTAGTTTAATTGAAAACGAACCTTGCTGGAGCCATCCGTATTATTTGGCAATAGCGGCCCACATGGATTGATAAAATCAGAGAAGATTATCACATCATTATTTGCCGTTATCCGAAACCCCATTTGCCCGTCAGTACTCCAGGATTTTAGTTGACTTTCGCTAAGTACAAAGGAAAAAGCCACTTCATTAGCACATTCCTGGCCAGGCGCTGATGCACCCGTTGCCCCAAGGAAGGTATTGTTTTCCCCATATACATTGAAGAACTCACCTGTATTGGCAATGTCCCCTTGTAGGAAAATCGTCAGCACACCGGATCCTGTTCCTGCTATAGGTGCAAGGGAGAATACAGGCATTTGATCCTTTGGAATAATGCCTGCATTGGGATCTTGGTAAAAAACGAGATTTACCGGACCTACTGTGGCCTGATAGTTTTCCGGAAAACCACAATTGTCCGAAACACTGATTGGAAAGGGCATATTTAGCGTTGCAAAACAGGCATTTATATTGGTAGAAATGTCTAGCGGAGCCGGACAAATCAGCACCGGAGGCTGCTTATCTTCCACTACTAGATTGTACGTACAAGAGTCGGTATTTCCACTACAATCGGATGCAAAAACCTCAACAGAATACGTTCCGGCTACCAGTGTTTCTATTCCGGATTGGACCGGCTTTAGCGGACCATTATCGATACGGTAATTCAGGGCCAGGCCGGCCGGCGGAGTAATGGCATATTCAAAATTCATTGCAATACCAACCTTGCCACCCGGACAAATCTGGTTGATGGCATTCACTCCGGACCCATTGGGCACAAGCAGGATATTTATCTGACCGTCTGTCGCCCAAGCGTTGATTTGTGCCGAAGTCAGATTGGTCAGGATGGTTTGTCCTGAACCACACTGGGAAGGTGTAGGATTTGTTTGTCCCAATAATGTTCCATCCTCGCCGAATATGCTGTAAAACTCGCTCGGCTGTTCAGCATCAGCCTGAATAAGATCGATTACCAAGATGATATTGCCAGTTACAAAATTGGCAGGCAAGCCAGAATAGGGCAGTGTAAAGAGGATATTGTCAACCACTCCACTCAACAGGGGTGTCCCTGAAGTATTCAAAATGGTAGCCGTATCCACAAGTAAAGCCTGTCCAGTTGGTGTGCAGTTGTCACTTGCAAATAGGATGCGAACCAGCGAACCTGTAATATCACAAACTCCGGGTGCCACTTCAAGTGTATCCTGGGTAAGACAATATAATGTAGGTGCCTGCCTGTCCCTTACAGACAGGACTTGGCTTTCCGAATGCAACAGTCCGCAGTGGTCCGTTGATATCCAGGTGCGGGTAATGTCATAATTCGTATGGCCACAGGAAGTTGGATCCGGGTCCTGGGTGCTGGTCTGTGTAGCCAGGATGGCCGGTGTGGCATCACAATTGTCCGAAGCCGTAATTCCGCCAGGACCAATAACCGGCGGACCAGGGATATTGTCGCAATCCACCGTGATATCAGCGGGCACGCCCGAGATGGTAGGCGCCTGGGTGTCCACAACAGTAAGCGACTGGCTTTGCGAGACAGCATTACCACAATCATCTGCCGCCGTCCACGTACGAATGATGGTATAAAATCCGGCACATGCACCTGCAATCGTTGCCGTATTTAAGGTGATATTCACCAGGGTATCACAAGCGTCAGTAGCGGTGATATCCATCCCAATTACCGGTGGCTGGGGCACATTATTACATTGGACTGTGACGTCAGCCGGTACGCCAACCAAAACAGGTGGCGAATTATCAATAACAGTGATGACCTGCTCGTGCGTTCGAAAGTTACCCTTATTGTCTGTTGCTGTC
>JBBQMA010000105.1:0-7713 GCA_038328415.1 Chitinophagales bacterium
TCACGAAGCCGGACTGTTGAAGTTATCCTGCGAGAAAGCGAATTCTTTGCTGGCGTGGTGGCCTGTCCTTGATTTTCAGCAAACAGCCTCCTTCACAGCCTCTTGGTATTCGCGGTTTTATGGCGATGCCAGCGAGATGAAAACGTTCACTGAATCACAGATTGACGAATATGTTTCACTCGCATCTCAAAAAGAGCTTGCATGGACTCGTTAGCAACTCCATTTGAAGGAGTACTGTTAACTCCGCTAAAAATAATCCCGACCGATAATGGAAATGTTCTTCATGCCTTAAAGGCTACCGACCCGGCTTTCGTTTCGTTTGGTGAAGCCTATTTTTCCAACGTGCTGACCGGAAAACGAAAAGGATGGAAGAAGCACACCCGCATGGTGTTGAACCTCATCGTTCCGGTGGGTGAAATCGGATTTGTTTTGTTTGACGATCGCGTGAACAGCTTAACCAAAGGCAATTTTTTTGAATGTACTTTATCACCTCATTCCTATCAACGTCTTACCATCCCGCCAGGAATATGGACTTCCTTTTATGGAAAAGGACAAAGCGAAAACATGCTGCTAAATATTGCCAGCATATCGCATGATCCTACCGAAGCAGAAAATATTCCCTTGGAAAACGATTATATTAAGTACACCTGGACATGAATATCATCATCTCTGGTGGACTTGGGTATGTGGGTGGCAGGCTATCAAAATATCTTGCAGAGAACGGCCATACCGTGACAGCTCTTTCTCGTCAGGCTAATTCATTACCTGACCTAGTGTTACCAACTGGAATGACAGTCGCACACCCTGATGTATTTGCACAACATCCTGATAGGTTGAACGTGTTTGATGTGTTTATTCACTTGGCTGCATTAAATGAGAATGATTGTGTGACCTTTCCAGAGAAGGCCATCGAAGTAAATATCACGCACACCTGGCAGTGGCTAGATCGCGCATATAAGGCGGGTATAAAGCAGTTTATTTATTTTTCTACGGCACACGTGTATGGCAAGCCGTTGCAGGGTTATTATGATGAAGAATCACCTACACACCCCGTACACCCGTATGCAATCACCCACAAGTGTGCTGAGGATTATGTTTTAAGCTACCGCCACGAGAAGGGAATGGATAACCTGGTGCTAAGACTTACCAATGCGTTTGGCGGCCCGGCTTTTCCCACTGCAGATCGTTGGACTTTATTAGTGAATGATTTGTGTCGCTCAGCTGTAGCAACAGGCACAATGACTCTGCAGACCGATGGACTGCAGGTACGTGATTTTGTTTGCCTGCAAGATGTGTGCACGGCCGTGAACCATTTACTTGGTGCGCCCCATGCGAAAACGACAAATGGAATTTTTAACATCGGTGCTGGTAAATCCATTTCAGTTCGCGAAATGGCAAATCATATAAAGAAAGTCGCTGAAGATTACCTCAATAAGCCGATAATAATTAATCTAAAGAAAACAGAAAAGAAGTTATTTGATGAGGCTTTATTTATTAATATTGGGCGCGTGAGTGGTCAAGGTTTTGATTTAAAAAATAATATTGACGAGGAGATAAGATCAACATTGGCGCACTTTTTTAATTTTAAGCTGAAATGAAAAAAATTGCCCTTATTCCAGCGCGCGGAGGATCAAAAAGATTTCCTAAAAAAAACACGGTATTATTTAATGAAATTCCTCTTTTGATATACTCGATTCGCTTTGCATTATACACCTCTTTTTTTGATAAGATTATAGTTTCGACTGATGATGATGCTATTGCAGAGATTGCCACCAAATATGGCGCAGAAGTAATCAAGCGCCCCTCGGCCATTTCAGGGGATCTGTCGCTTACAAAAGAAACGGTATTTCATTGTGCTTCATTTTTATCTTTGTCAGATGATGACTGGATATTCACACTTCAACCGACCAACCCATTACGACCAATGGAATTGATTGATAGCGTTAAGGCAATCCATGCGGCTTACCCTAAAGCAAAGAGTTTTTTGTCGGTGAGTCTGCTCAATAGAAAAATGGGAAAAATTGAAGATGGGCAATATAAACCCATCAATTATAGGTTTGGTCAGCGATCGCAGGATATGGAATTAACATATTTTGAAAATGGTCTTTTATATGGCACACAAGTGAGTTGGGTTAATGAGACAAAAGAAATGCTTGAGCCTGAGCCAGTTGCGCTAATTACCGACCCGATATACTCCATGGTGGATATTGATGACCGGGAGGACTTAGAGATTGCCGAAGTTATTTTTCGGCAGAAAAAAAAAATGTTTGAATATTTAACAAATGAGACCAAGTATTACAATCCAGGGACGAAAAATCGGGTATGATTATGACCCATTGGTAATTGCTGAAATTGGTATTAATCATAACGGTAGTTTGAAAACTGCATTCGAAATGGTTGATGCTGCAGTTGCCGCTGGCGTTGAAGTGATCAAGCACCAAACACATATTGTAGAAGATGAGATGTCTTCGGAAGCACGGAATATCAAGCCGGGAAACTCCGATCAATCCATTTATGAAATTATGCGACAGTCAGCATTGTCTGAAGAGGATGAGGTTAAACTGAAAGCATATGTTGAGTCAAAGGGTGTTATTTTTATTAGCACACCTTTTTCACGAGCAGCTGCCGATCGCCTGATAAGAATGAATGTGCCCGCATTTAAAATTGGTTCTGGCGAGTGTAATAATTACCCGCTGCTAGAACATATTGCATCTTTTGGTAAACCAATCATTCTCAGCACTGGCATGAATACGCTTGACAGTGTTCGCAAAGCAGTTGAGATTTTGAGAAGACATAATGTGGAATACGCTTTACTGCATACCACTAATCTTTATCCAACGCCTAATCATTTAGTACGCCTTGGTGCGATGACAGAATTAGCAGAGGCATTTCCAGAGGCTGTTGTTGGATTATCAGATCATACTTTGACCAACCATGCTTGTTTGGGTGCAGTTGCACTTGGTGCTTCCATTCTCGAACGACATTTTACAGACTCGATGGAACGACCTGGCCCTGATATAATTTGTTCAATGGATGGAAACTCCTGCAGGGAATTGATAAAGAGCAGTATAATCATTAAACAACAGCGGGGTGGAAAAAAGGGGCCTGCCCCTGATGAACAGGTTACCATTAATTTTGCTTTTGCCTCTGTATGCACTATTGCAGAGATCAAAAAGGGAGAGATTTTTACGGAACAAAATATTTGGGTAAAACGCCCAGGCATTGGCGAAATACCTGCCAGTGAGTTTTCTGTTATTCTGGGTAAGGTGGCCAGTAAAGACCTACCAAAGGATGTGTTGCTGAATATAGTCGATATCAGTTGAATCTATGGAATTTATAAGTTCAAAAAGCTTTGAGTACGAAAATGGGTTCTATTTGACAGCAGGTGAAAGCCGAATGGCTCGATTGCTCGCCCATTATGAGTTGTATAAGAAAGTAATAGAATTGCCGGGTGACTTAGTGGAGTGTGGTATATTCAAAGGGGCATCATTTATGCGATTTATGATGTTTATGAAATTATTAGAAACCAATAACTCAAGAAAAATAATTGGGTTTGATGTTTTTGATCTTTTTCCAACAACCGCCTATGAAGAGGATAAAAATGAATTGAAGTTGTTTGTTGAAGAAACAGGTGGAGGGAAGTCCATCACAAAAGAAGAGCTCGAAGTGTATATTCAACAGAAAGGTCATACTCATTTTGAATTAGTAAAGGGAGATATACTTGAAACAGTGCCAAAGTATGTGGCTAACCATCCGGAATTAAGAATATCACTTTTAAATATTGACACGGATATTTACGAACCAGCAAAGACTATCGTGGAGTATTTAGCACCAAGAGTTGTTAAAGGTGGTATTATTATCTTTGATGACTATGGTGTTTTTCCAGGCGAAACAAAAATTGCTGATGAGTTCTGTGAACGCTATGGGTATCAACTTCAGAAATTCCCCTTCTCCAAAGTTCCTTCTTATCTAATTGTTAAGTAGTTGAAAAGAATCGTTTTTTTAACCGGTACCCGCGCGGATTTTGGTAAACTCAAATCGCTAATTGAGATTGTCAATGAGGGTTCCGATTTTGAGGTGCATATTTTTGCTACAGGTATGCACATGCAGGCCAAGTACGGTGCCACCGTAAATGAAATTGAGAAATGCGGCTATCCGAATATCTTCAAATTTATTAATCATACCGCAGAGAATACGATGGATCTTATTCTGGCTAGAACCATTGAGGGGCTTTCTGGATTTTGTCATGAAGTTAAGCCTGATCTTATCATTATTCATGGCGACCGTGTAGAAGCACTGGCCGGTGCCATCGTTGGCTCCCTCAATAATATTTTAGTAGCCCATATCGAGGGAGGTGAAATTTCCGGTACTATCGATGAACTAATTCGTCATGCAGTAAGTAAAATGAGTCATATTCATTTTGTAGCAAACGGGGCTGCCCAGAAGCGACTTATCCAAATGGGTGAGAATGAAGAGTCAATTTTTATTATTGGCAGCCCTGATGTTGATTTGATGCTTTCCGACCGGTTGCCAAGTCTACAGGATGTAATGAAATATTATGAGATAGCATTTTCGCAATTTGCGATCGTTATGTTTCATCCGGTTACAACCGAGTTGGACGCTATGGATAAATATGCGGTTGAATTGGTGGATGCCTTGTTAGACTCAGATTTGAATTACGTGATTATTTATCCCAATAATGATATGGGATCTTCGCACATACTAAAGGCCTATGAGCGGTTAGAGGATCACGACCGGTTTAGGCTTTTTCCCTCCATCCGTTTTGAATCTTTCTTAACCATGTTAAAGCATGCCCAGTTTATTGTGGGAAACAGTAGTTCTGGAATCCGTGAGGCACCTTACTACGGTGTTGCATCTGTTAACGTTGGTTCACGTCAATATAATCGTGCTTTAAATGATGATATTATCAACACTGGCTATTCTAAAAAAGAAATTATCGGAGGTATTCAAAAGGCATTGACGAAACACCCGATACCGGTTGAGTTATATGGTGCAGGTAAAAGTGATGCCATGTTTTATGAGATACTGCACAGTGACAGTTTCTGGGGTATTAGTAAACAGAAACACTTCAAGGATATTATTGAATGGCGAAAGTAAGAGTAATCGCTCGGTTGGATGTTAAGGGCGCCTATGTTATAAAAGGTATTCACTTAGAAGGGCTGCGCAAAATTGGAGATCCGGTTTTGCTAGCAAAAAAGTATTACGAAGAGGGTGCTGATGAAATCTTGTTTATGGATGCGGTGGCTAGTCTTTATGAACGCAATAATCTTTTTCATATTATTGAAAAAGCGTGCGAACAGGTTTTTGTACCCATTACCATTGGCGGTGGTATCCGCACGCTGGCCGATATCCATCAGGCCTTGCAATCAGGTGCAGATAAAATTGCACTGAATACAGCGGCAGTCAAGAATCCAGCGTTGATTATTGATGCCGCACGAACTTATGGCTCGCAATGCATCATTGGATCCATTGAAGCCAAGCAGAAAGGGAAATCATGGGAAGCATACATCGATACCGGTAGGGAAGAAACAGGACTTGATGTGGTTGATTGGGCCAGAAAGTTGCAAGACCTTGGCTGTGGAGAAATTATGATTACTTCCGTAGATCAGGATGGAACAAAAAAGGGATTTGATGTTGACTTGATTCATGCAGTCAATGATGCCATCAGTTTACCTTTGATTGCATGCAGTGGTGCTGGTAAACTCAATCATTTTTCAACGCTTGCCAAGTCCACTTCAGTCGGGGCAATCGCGGCAGCCAGTATTTTTCATTATAACCTAGCTTCGGTAAAGGAGGTGAAGTTTGAATTGAATTCAATGGGTGTTGAAACCAGATAAAGTGAGTATGAGAAAAATCGCAATTTTGAATTATGGCATCGGCAATGTGAAAAGTATTTACAATGCCCTTGCGCAAATCAATGCCCGACCTATTTTGACCAATCGTGTAAAGGAAATTCGTGAAGCCGATGGCGTCATTCTTCCAGGGGTTGGTGCCTTTGCTTCTGGAATGGAAAATCTCGCAAAATATGAACTTGAAGGGCCTATTAGCGATTATGTTCAAACGGGTAAACCTTTCCTAGGTATCTGCTTGGGCATGCAAATGTTGATGGATGAGAGTGAAGAGTTCGGTCATACACGTGGCTTGGGTTTGGTCAATGGGAAAGTAATACGGTTAAAAGTGACTCATGCACGTTTACCCCACGTTGGATGGAGTAAGATTGAACAACCTGCACATCGGCCGTGGTCTGACACCATTTTTCAGGATATTAAGACAAACACAAATCTTTACTTTGTGCATTCTTTTGCGGTTCATCCTAAAAATACAAAAGATGTTTTATCCTTGACTACGTATGATGATAACACATATTGTTCAGCTTTTGGAAAGGATAACGTGTACGGTGTTCAATTTCACCCTGAAAAAAGTGCTGACATGGGGTTGAAAATTTTGAAGAACTTTATAAATCTTTAATGCTATGAATAATTTGAAAGGTGAACCTACGGAAGCTTGGTATGGACTTCCACCCGAAGTTAGATTTTGCAAGAGATGCGTAATTTCCAACCAGCGACCAAGTTCTTCGGTCGAATTTAAAAGCACCATAAAAGATAAGAAGGATGTAATCAATTTTGATGAGGAAGGAATCTGTGCTGCGTGTCGATACCATGATGAAAAAGAGACGGGTATAGATTGGGAAAAACGTGAGGAAGTATTGTGGAAGCTGTGTGACAAATTTAGACGAAATGATGGTTCCTACGATGTCATAGTGCCGGGCTCCGGAGGAAAAGATAGCGCCTATACTGCCCATGTATTGAAGTATAAATATAAAATGCACCCGTTGACGGTGACTTGGGCACCTCACTTATACACAAGTATTGGTTGGGAGAATTTTCAGAATTGGATTCATGTTGGGGGACTAGATAATATGCTTTATACACCTAATGGCCGCCTGCACCGGCTATTGACCCGAAAAGCATTTCATAATTTGCTGCATCCCTTTCAACCTTTCATTATTGGTCAACGGATTATCGGACCTGCTATGGCTAAAAGATTTGGCGTGCAATTGGTTATGTACGGAGAAAATCAAGCCGAGTACGGGAACAAGGTAGATGAGAATAATATTCCTACCATGAATGATAAATTCTTCTCTGTTGACGATCCGATGGGATTGACGTTGGGCGGTGAAACTATACGCGAACTGATGCAGGAGTATGGTTATAATTTAAGCGACTTTGCTCCTTATGTTCCACATCCTCCTGCGGAACTTGTAAAAAATGGGATTGAAGTACATTACCTTGGCTACTATTTGAAGTGGGATCCCCAAGAATGTTACTATTATGCCACCGAGCATACCGGATTTAACGCGAATACAGAACGGACTCAAGGGAGTTACTCAAAATACAGCAGTATTGATGATAAAATCGATCCGTTTCATTACTTCACAACGCTGATCAAATTTGGAATAGGTCGGGCAACATACGATGCCGCTCAGGAGATTCGCAATGGTAAGATCAGTCGTGAGGAAGGGGTAGCACTTGTTAGAAGATACGATCAAGAGTTTCCAACCAAATATTTCCACGAGTTTTTAGAGTATATTGATACAAGCGAGTCAGAATTCTGGACTACTGTCGATAAGTTCAGGTCGCCACATCTATGGGAGAGAAGCGCAGACTTGTCTTGGCGATTGAAATTTACTTT
>JBBQMA010000106.1:0-7700 GCA_038328415.1 Chitinophagales bacterium
TTTATATGCCTTGACCGTTATTGAAAAACCTTCTAACAAAACCTATGCGCTCTTAACGCTGCGCCCTAGTAAAATCAAAACACCATGGAGAATGTAGCTAACCCGGTCCGTTATTCGGACGCCGAATTGGAGGAGTTCAGAGAGTTAATCATTAACAAACTCGAAAAAGCCAATCAGGAACTTGACTTCATGCAGACACAATTGTCTGAACTTAGTGAAAGCGCCAACAATAAAAACAGTGCTGATCTCTTTGACGACAGCAGCCTGCATACTGAAATTGAAATGCTAAGCCGCATGATTGTACGCCAGCAACAGTTTGTAAGAAATCTGGATGCTGCTTTAGTGCGTGTACGTAATAAATCATATGGTATTTGTACCGTTACCGGTCAGCTTATTGACAGAAAGCGGCTTCAACTTGTACCCCACGCTACCAAAAGTGTGCTTGGCAAGGAAGAAGAGAAAAAAACCTTATCTCAGGAGCCTTTTGGCGGTGCATATTCAGGGCTTGACCTGCCTTCTACCGACTCACCAAATCATACTGAAGACTGATGGGAAGACTTTGTATCTGTCAGGCATGGATTGTTTACAACCTTGCTCCCTTTCCACAGAAATCCTTTCATTGAATCAAAAATCCTGCCTTTCCTATGGAAGGGCAGGATTTTTTTATGCCCGCTTCACCCAACTTTTCAACAAAAAATTTTCTTTTGAATGGAGAACAGATATTTTGATTTGATTGATCAGACCTTTTACTTTCCGCAAGAAGGTTTTGATATAGACAATGGCTACTTGACTTTTCACAATATTTCACTCAGGCATCTGATTCAGAAGTATGGAACGCCACTTAAGCTAACTTATCTGCCACAAATCGGTGCACAGATTAAAAAAGCACGAAACTTTTTCAACAGGGCTATCAAAGCCTTAAACTATAGTGGAGACTATTATTATTGTTATTGCACCAAGAGCAACCATTTTAGCTATATCCTCAATGAAGTGCTCCAACATGACGTCCATTTGGAGACTTCATCATCCTTTGACATTGATTTGATCCGGAATCTCCATAAAAGTGGCAAGTTGCGCAAGGACTCCATTATTGTCAACAATGGTTTTAAGCCACGTCCCTATGCGGAAAAAATAGCAGGGCTGGTCAATGACGGGTTTCATAACGTTATTCCCATCTTGGACAATCCTGAGGAGCTGCAGTATTACGAAGAAATGATTCAAGGTGAGGTGAAATTGGGTATTCGTGTGGCAACAGATGAAGAACCCAATTTTGAATTCTATACTTCCCGACTTGGATTCAGGCATTCACAGATTATACCCTATTACCAGGAGCGTATTGCTAACAATCCGCGGCTAAAGCTAAAAATGCTTCATTTCTTTGTAGATACAGGTATAAAGGATACTATCTACTATTGGGGTGAATTAAAAAAAGCAGTTAAGCTTTATGGAGAATTGCGTAAGATCTGCCCGGATCTCAAAGCAATTAACATTGGTGGTGGTATGCCTATACGCAACACGCTGAGTTTCGAATATGATTATAAATACATGGTTAAAGAAATCGTGAGCTTAATTCAGGAAGCTTGTGAAGAAGATGGTATTCCCGAACCCGATATCTTTACGGAATTTGGCAAGTATACTGTTGGTGAGAGTGGTGCAACGATTTTTTCCGTACTAAGTCAAAAACAACAGAATGATGCCGAGATTTGGTACATGATTGACAATTCACTCATGAATACGCTGCCGGATAGCTGGGGCATATCAGAACGTTTCATTTTACTTCCTATAAATAAATGGGACAATGAATACCACCGAATAAACATAGGTGGATTAAGTTGCGACAATTCCGACTATTACAATGCTGAGGTCCATGAAAACCAGGTGTACCTGCCTAAGATTGAACCAGGTGATCCGGAACCCTTGTATATCGGCTTTTTTCATACGGGGGCCTATCAGGATTCGATAAGTGGTTTTGGTGGCATCAAACATTGCCTTATACCGGCTCCCAAGCACGTACTCATTGATCGGGATGATATGGGTAACCTTGTGGATTGGCTCGCCTATGAGGAACAAACTGCAGAAAGTATGTTGTCAATTCTCGGTTATCTCGAACCTTTAGGCAAGGAAGCACCTGCTTTGAAGTAAGATTGATAAAGTTTAACAGGCCTGTTACTGTATAATACATTCATCAAAAGGGCTCGCAACTTTCGTTGCGAGCCCTTTTTTGAAATCTTTGAACGGAAAGTCGTTAATCCGAATGAAACGCATTAAGCTTCAATAGCCGGAATACGCAGAACCTGTCCGGGGTATATCAGATTCGGATCAGTAAGCATTGGTTTGTTTGCTTCGAAAATCTCCGGATACTTCATTGCATCGCCGTAGTATTCTTTAGCAATCTTTGAAAGTGAATCACCTTTTTGGACTTCATAGAATTTGGCCTCTGGCTCTGGAGTTACAACGTTGATATGGTCTGTAACTGTAGAAATGCCGTCTACATTTCCAATAGCCAGGATCACTTTTTCACGATCTGATTGAGTCTCCGTTTGTCCGGATACAACAACTGCATCGTCGTTAACCTGGATATCTAGATTGTCAATGGAAAGGCCTAGTGAAGACACAATGCCACGTAAAGCAACAGCTTTTAATTTATTCGCCTGATCAAGTCGATCCGAATTTGATACCGTTGGTGAAGCGGCAGCTCCTTCGTCTTTTTTGCCACCAAACAATTTAGGGCCTGCATTTTTCAGGAAAGAGAATAATCCCATGGTCAAGTACTTTTAAGAATGATAAAATAAAATTCGTGCCAAGGTACACATAATGGCACGGGTTTGGAGATGGATGAAACACTAAAATAACTTCTGCGTAAACTCAACTTACTACGCATTGTAGATAAAGTTGAACATGGTACATGTATTTGACCTATATTTGCGCAGTTTTTTCAAACATATTAGACAAATCTTCATCTGACATGCAAAGCAAAGGAATCATTAAATTTTTCCTGATACTCTTCACGATTATCGTAGCCATCCAATTTTTATACATGGTGCCAACGATGCGCGTGGAGTCTGATGCGGACGCCTATGCCGAACGTATAGCCTCATCCAGTGCGGAAAAAGACAAAGCCACCGCTCTCAAGACTGCAAGAATTGCTTACTTGGACTCCATGTCCGGAGAAAAGATTTTTAGCATTCCACTTATCAAGGACTTCTCTTACGAAGATCTAAAAAGCAAACAACTTGCTTTAGGACTTGACCTGAAAGGCGGCATGAGTGTTATTCTGCAAGTTGACCTGCAGGATGTTATTAAAAGCCTTTCAAATAATAGCGAGGACCCTGAATTTAATAAAGCACTTGCCAATGCTTCCCAACGCTTTAAGACGGCGCAAACAGATTATGTTACCCTCTTCGGTGAAGAGTATCAAAAGGTTGCTGCCGGTAAGAAACTGGCTAATATCTTCATACTTAATGAGTCATTCCGCGATAAAATTAACTTCGAGACACCGGACGGCGAGATCGTACGGATCATCCGCGAAATGTCGAATGAAACGGTCAAACTGACGTACAAACGCCTTAAAGATCGTATTGACAAAACGGGTGTTATTCAACCAAACGTTTCGTTGGATGAAAACCGTGACTTGATTATTGTCGAATTGCCTGGTTTTGATAACCCTGAACGTGCACGCAAGTTGCTTCAGGCTACTGCAAAGTTGGAATTTTACGATGTTTATCGCATATCTGATGCCGGTCTGGCTACATCCTTCCTTGAAGTTGACAAAAAACTACAGCGCCTTTCCGAAGGTGTAGATACGACTACTACTGAACTTGCCGTTGACTCTTCGTATGCCTACTCCTATGATTCACTGGGGCAGGTCGTAGACAGCACATTGCAGGCTTCAACCCCTGATTCTTTGTCAGGACTTTCAGCAGGCACTGGTCCATTACTCAGCAATCTGACGCTAAACATGTCTTCCGCTGAAGGTTTAAGCAATCCGCCAGCAGTGATGGGAACAGCTGCAAGAAATAAAATGAATCTGATCACGGAATATCTGGCACGTCCTGATATCAAAGCTATGTTCCCTAGAGATCTCGAATTCCGATGGGCTTACAAAGCATCAAAAGATTTCACGACTGGCGAACAAACGGATCAGTTCAATCTATATGCTATTCGCAAGAAAAAAGGATCCGATATTGCTCCTTTAGAAGGCGACAGGGTTTCTGATGCCCGTGCAAGCACAGATCCTAATACCGGCGAGGTAGTTGTCAGCCTGAACATGGACAGCAAAGGATCACGCATATGGGCTGATATGACAACCAAGGCTGCTCAGGATAACAACCGTGAAATAGCGATTCTTCTCGATGACGAAGTCGTTTCTGCACCGAGCGTACGCCAACCAATTAGCGGAGGGAGCAGCCAAATTTCAGGCGACTTTAGCCTCCAGGAAGCGACTGACCTTTCCAACATCCTCCAAATTGGTAAACTCCCTGCTAAAACAAAAATAATTCAAGAATCTCTTGTTGGTCCTTCTTTAGGTCAGGATAACATTGACCGAAGCTTGACTTCCGTATCCATAGCTTTTGCATTACTGCTGTTGTTCATGGTGTTATATTATGCCGGTGGTGGTATAGTATCCATTATTGCACTCTTTGCTAACTTATTCTTTGTGATCGGCGGATTGGCTTCTTATGGCACTGTCTTAACCTTGCCCGGCATTGCCGGTATGGTGTTGACGATGGGTATGGCGGTGGATGCGAACGTAATCATCTACGAACGGATTCGTGAAGAATTGCGTCACGGTAAAACGCTCGCGCTTTCTATCAAGGAAGGTTTTCAACAATCTTACAGTGCGATTATCGATGCCAACGTGACGACTCTCCTCACAGCATTAGTGCTGGCGTATTTTGGATTAGGTCCGATAAAAGGGTTTGCAGTTGTTCTGATCATTGGTATCATATTCACGTTGTTTACCGCAGTCCTCCTTACTCGGCTCATTATCGAGTATTGGATTGGAAAAGGTAATGCAATGAGTTTTGCAAGTTCCTGGGCCAAGAATATTCTGTCTAATGTCAACATCAATTGGCTTGGCCTGCGAAAATACGGTTACATCTTTTCATCCCTTTTAATCCTTGCGGGTGCAATTTCTTTCTTCACCAGAGGATTTGAGCTTGGTGTAGACATGAAAGGTGGCTATTCCTATAACATTCAGTTTGCTGAAGGCCAATCCGTTAATATTGATCAACTTAGGAATGAGCTGGGCAGTTCATTTGGCACTGCGCCATTGGTAAAGGCGGTTGACACACGCAATACATTCAATGTCACAACAAGCTATGGCATCGATGATGATAGTGAAGAAGCTGCAGGAAAAGTGATGGATAAACTATTTGATGGTGTGAACAGAATCTCCGGCGGCAATCTCAATATTGAAGAGTTTAAAGCTACAGATTCCCAAGGCACCCATGTCGTTTCTTCCAACAAAGTAGGCTCCACAATTGCTGAGGACATAAAGGACAGTTCATTCTACTCCGCATTATTTGCCCTATTACTTATATTCCTTTACTTGTTTATCCGCTTCAACAAATGGCAGTTCAGTCTCGGCGCCGTAATCGCTCTGCTGCACGATGTATTGGCGACATTGAGCATCTTTACTTTGTTGCATGGCATTGTACCTTTCTCTATGGAAGTTGACCAAGCCTTTGTAGCCGCTATATTAACCGTGATAGGTTATTCGGTTAACGACACGGTTATTGTATTTGACCGGATCCGGGAATTCCTGAACACCTATAGTGGCAAGGCGAAAGAGGAAGTATTTAACCTAGCAATAAATAACACGTTAAGCAGAACGTTAATCACCTCAGCCACTACTCTTTTGGTTGTTGTTACACTATTCATCTTTGGTGGTGCAAGTATCAAAGGGTTTGCATTTGCATTGATGTTTGGTATCCTTTTCGGGACGTATTCTTCGGTATTCATTGCCTCTGCTTTAGTGGTAGATCTCACCAAGGACCGCGAATTCAAGGGAGCTGAGAAGAAGGGCGGTTTCACCAAACACGCTTCATCCGCAAAATAAAAAACGTTAAACCTTTGGCATAGCTTTTGCTGCTATGAGATTGGTTTTGGTTAAAGATTTGATAAAAGGGAGTTGCTGCAAAGCAACTCCCTTTGTTTTTTAGGAGTACAAGTAAAGTATCGACTAAGGACGCCTTCCACCTACGTCATGATTCGAGAACCAAGAGGACATCAAAATGTTCTATATTGGCCTTTCAGCATTTATAGGTTCTTATGAAATGGACAGGTCTTCTGATTGCAATGTTTTTAATGTCGAGTTGTTCCTATACCTTAAAAGTAAAGGATGGCGATACTGCATTTGATCGGTATCAATATGCAAGAGCCATTACTTTTTACAAAAAGGATCTAAAAAATGCAAAAAGCAGAGTAGACCAGGGGCGAATCGCCTTAAAGTTGGCCGAATCGTATCAGAAAATCAATCAACCGGCCACTGCACTTCCCTACTATCAGCAGGCCTGGTCAAATCAAGCCGGGATTGAAGCGCTCCGAGGCAAAGCCTATTGCCTGAAAATGTTGGAACGGTATGACGAGAGCATAGAAACCTTTAATCAATTGGCTGAAGAAATAGGCAGTACCTATGAATTCAGAAAGGATATCCAATCCTGTAGTCTGGCTCAAAAATGGCTTAAAGAGCAGGGAACTAACCGTTTTGTTTTAGAAGAAACGCTCCTAAACTCCAAATATACTGACTATGGCCCTTTTCTTCTACCTGATGGCCGAATAGCGTTTACATCTGACCGACCTTCGGCTCAAAGCAAAGAACTGTACAACTGGACAGGGAAACCTTATTCTGACATCCTGATTACAAACCCTAATGATGAATTCACAGCATCGGGTGCTCCTGACTTACTTTCAAAAATCAATACAACGGCAAATGAAGGAAACTTTGTCCAAAGTGCAGATCTAAAAACAATATACTTCACCCGGTGCGGAGAAGAATCAAAAAATGTAGATCAATATTGTCGCATTTATACAATGCATGAGTCCTCCGAAGGTTGGTCCAACCCCACCCCGTTAGCCTTTTGTACCGGCAATTTCAATTATGGTCATGCGTTCCTTTCATCTGATGGACAATCAATATTTTTTGCCTCCGACGATCCTCAGGGATTTGGCGGCTATGATCTTTACAAAGTAGATCGCAGCGGAGATGCCTGGTCTGATCCCGCCATTTTACCTCCAACAATTAATACGGTAGGTGATGAAATGTTTCCTTATGTACAGGGTGACACGCTGTATTTTTCCTCTGACTACCATCCGGGAATGGGCGGGTTGGACGTTTTCAAAACCTATCGTACAGGTGCGCGGACCTGGTCTGTGCCCGAAAATTTAAAACCACCCTTCAATTCCGGAGCTGACGACTTTGGCTTTATCTGGACTCCACCAGATGCCGAACAACTGACAAACTTGCGCACCGGTTATATCAGTTCAACCAGGCCTGGCGGTAAAGGGGATGATGATATTTACAAGATCAGGGAACGTGTTCCGCCTGTTCCTGAAACCCCTAAACCAACAATCACAGTCTATCGATTTGTGCTCAACATGTATGCTTTGACGCCCATATACCAAAATCCTTCTGATCCAAATAGTGCCGTACTAGGACGCAAGTTATTACCCGGAGCCAGCTTGAAACTTCGCGGACA
>JBBQMA010000107.1:0-7681 GCA_038328415.1 Chitinophagales bacterium
TAACCTGATTCTTTCATTACACTTATTGTGTACCTTTGTTCCTGAGTTAAGTGATTCATATTGGCAACTTTAGACGGGAGACAATATAATGACTTTACCATTCAGGGGAGGGGAGTTTTGCTCCCTTCCTTTGAAAAAAATTAATATTGGCATTTTATGCTCCCTAAAAGTTGCATTTATGACTTGAATTCAGGTTATATCGGTTAATACTAGGATTGAAACCATATTCTTATACACATCGCATGCCTCAATGTCCACCAGATGTTGCAAATGAATTGCCTGAGCGCGTTCATTTAATTCCTCTATTTTCCGGGTGTCATTTTTAGCGGATTCGGAGAAGAGATCAAATGCAAAGGCGCCAATGGACAATGCGCTCAAAGCTAACACCGCCCAAATTGGCCTTGAATACACTTCAATGGGCACAGCCTTACGTATTGACTCGTTGATCAGTATAATGCTTGCAAAAAGTAGCACTAATGGGATCACCAACGGAACAAATTGTGATAACAGACGAATTACGTCATTGTGAGGTCCATGCTCATGGAGGAAAAGACCGCAAAGTGCATTACCCATGGCAATTATACAAAGTGAAGAGCCTACCCAAATAAATTGTGCACTTTTTGTTGAAGCTACCCAGTCCCATCCTCCTTGCCAACCGATTGAAATGGCCAGGAGGGCAAGGCAGATTAAAATGGCCAGGTTGTAAATTATTATTCCCCAATAATAACTAACCGCAGCATCTCCACCACCTGGCGCTCCTTTGCCATAAAGTGTTGTGGTGAGGCCGATAAACAGGAATGCGGCAATGACGATTAAAATGTTGCCGATGATTGTGATCATTTACCAGTTCAGTAGTAAATACCAAATTCAATCCTTTGATTTCCACATTTCATATGCCATTTCATAAATTAAATGGAGTAATTTCATGAAACTACCTTGATTTTTTCTAGAAGCATACAGATGCGATCATTCCCCATGCTTCACTTTAAATCCTTTCACCATCCAGGATCTGGCTAGAATTAATGCAATGGGGCTGATCATGGCGATAGCTCCGTAAATGAGCCACATTGTTTCCGTATTCAGACTGGCCACGGGTAAATCATCCGGGCAATAATTCATCAGGAACCACCCTGCATAAAGGCTTGTCACAACCTTGGTCAAAAACCATGGAAACTGGCCAAGACCCATATAAATACCTGTCATATCTTTTGGGGCTATTTCAGCGACCCATTGTAAAAAACGTGGTTGCCACATTGCTTCGCCGATGGTCATGACAACCAGGAAGGCAAAAAGAGAAACGATATGCGGACCACTTGCCAGAATGAAAGGTGAAGCGCCCATAATTAATGTACCATAAATCATCATACTGTAGGTATCCTTTTTTGCAGTATATGCAGCGACAATGGGTGTCAATACGAAGATGAGCAAGGGATTGAAATTGACAAAAAATTCAAAATTATCCTGCACGATTCCAGTGAATGCCCGCTCGCAATATTGCGGAATCGTCAGCCAGTTGTGCGCAAATAATGTCTGAACAGGGATTAGTATAAAAATAAAAAACATAAACCGAAGATCAGTTATAGGGAAGTTCTTAAGATAATACAGAATTTGTTCTTTAAATGGTTTTTTGTCTTCCGCGCTTTTTTCATCCTCCTGGTTCCCACTGGCCAACTCGGCCTGGACAATGGCTTTTTTAGTAATAAGAAAGGTTACTAATCCCAATCCTATAACTGTTACTACGGCATACA
The DNA here is from genome assembly GCA_038328415.1 of Chitinophagales bacterium. Lineage (GTDB taxonomy): Bacteria > Bacteroidota > Bacteroidia > Chitinophagales > Saprospiraceae > JAGNXB01. The sequence goes on from JBBQMA010000107.1 coordinate 1,749, forward strand.
TCCAGAATGTTCCGGTAATTCCGAAAGCTTTACGAACCGGGGGTGAAACTAATCCCGGCAAGAAGGCGCCAAGGTTCATAAGTGCATACAACATGGCATAACCCATGGCGGAGGTTTCCGGAGTTGTAAACTTTTTTACTGCTGTGTATGCGGCAGGTTGGTAGATTCCATTTCCTAGAATAATCCAGAATATTCCAAACATGGCAATCATGTGTACAGGTCCCCATATGCCTTCACCGTCAACTAAACCCGGAGCCCAGGCTATTAAGATTCTGCCAATTAGCATTAGTACAATGGAAATGACCAGCGAACGACGCACACCAACCAAATCAACGGCGGCGCCCAGGATGAGCATGGCCAGGGTAATTCCTGCTGTAAGTACGCCCAGCATCTGATCAGCCAAAATATCGTTAAGTCCAACATACTCGTTAAAGTACATTGCCAATAATCCCAACATTCCAAAATAGGCGAAACCCTCCATCAGGTAGGAAAGATTTACTCCCCACAAGGCCCTGGATGCTTTGAAGAGATTGAGGAAAGGTTCGGCAATTTGCTTCAAGGCTTCCCTGAATGCGGTGTTTTCAGAGTTGTTATTCATCTATTGTCATTTTCTGCGACAAGATACATCCAGTGTTGCAGAAAGTTAACAAGCTGATGTTTTTTCCGCATTACTCTTAGTTTTCTAATGTTCAATCCAAACTAATGGCTCGTTGGTTTTGAGCGACATGATCTACGGTTGTGTTGCCATTCACCATGGTTTATTTATTGGTTGACTTTTTAAGGTAACGAACAACTTCATTGTAACCAAAGGAGGCAGAAATTGAAATTTAGTCATTAGTTTCATATATCATTCTATAGTCACTTCGGATAACTTTAAGTTGAGGTAGTTGTAAGCTAGACCAATTGCAATGGCTATTCCAAAACTAATCAGGGTGCCAATAAGGATATATTCAGTTAGTTTTCTGTCTTTTGCTTTGGAAAGGTCGCCAAAGCGAAAGACAGACATGGCAGCGACAAGAAATCCTATGGCTGCCCACTGTTGAAGAATGATAAACACAAAAACAAAAATTATTTCCAGGATGCCAATGTATTTTCCTGCATCATTAAGGGAATCAGCTTTTGCATCAACTTCTATCGCCCATTGACACATAATTATTTTCATGATAACTGCACCAACAAAACTTACCAATGCGAGCGCAATTACGAACAATAAAACTTGTGGATTAAAATGTGAGGTGATATGAATATTACTTGGATGATATATTCTAGCTCCAAGATAAAGCATCAGGATGTGTGTAAACTGATCCAGCCCAAATAATACACCATTCTTGATTTTGCCATGCAGATATACTTTGGTAAGGTCCAGAATAAAATGAGAACCAATTATTAATATAAAGGCTTTCCAGTAGGTTAAATTTCCCTCCAATAGAACTGCCAATACGCATGCATGTACGGCCAGATGAGCATATAAGTAACCAGATTTAAGTTTATGTAACATTTTATCTTCAATCCAATTGTTGGGCTGAAGTATGAATTCACCGATAATATGTCCAAGCGAAAATTTTAACATGAGTGCTATCATAATGCACCTATTTGTTTTTGATAAAAGTCCATCATTTTTTTTATTTCTTCATATCCACCTCGCTTTAAGGCTTCGCTAATACTACTTTGTGATTTATTCATTTGCGATACAATTTCTGATTGATTTTTAACAGGATTTTCAAGGAAAATTTTAATTATTCTTGCAACAGTAGGTGTCCATCGATCCATAATTAATGAAGCCAGAGAGATGATCAGGTTTAACATCTCATCCATTTCATGTTTGCGCGAATTCAATTCCAGCGACTGTCTTTTAAGTGTTGAAAAGGATTCGCCTGATCTTATAAAAGCAGAACCACTAGATTCCGTAATGCTCTCTGCATTGTAGTCCCTTTCACCAATACCAATAGCTATTCGGACATCAAGACCTTGAATTTGTTTTATCCCGGCTTTGATCTGTACGGCGGCCCGCAAAGCTTGTGGAGGAGATGTAGCCAACTGAAAGCTATCCCCTCTGTAAATTTGCCATTCGGTGGGTGATTTTCCAAATTGGCTAAGAATGTTCTTTAGTATTGGTAACTATTCTTAAGGGTTATTTTCCCTTGAATTTATGATATCTCCTGCTATGATGGCTATCATCTATCATGTGTTTTGCCGAAGATATCGGGGCCAGAGGCGATAAGGAGATTTTGATGGCTGATATTCTAAACAGCTAGATAAAACCTGATTTGGTTGGCGGTGGAGGGTCTCTTAACCCCACGCAGTAGCAAACTGTTCTGGTCTAGATTATATCGAGAGTAAGATGAAATTTAGAAGAACAAAAAAGACTTCCCGAAGGAAGTCTTTTTTGGGTGGGCCCAGAAGGATTCGAACCTCCGACCCCCTCGGTGTAAGCGAGGTGCTCTGAACCAGCTGAGCTATAGGCCCTTTTACTTTTAGTGAAAAGCGACCGCAAAGATACGTCTTAGAGATATTTCGTGCAAGAGAATGTAAAACTTTTCCAAAATATGTATCAAATTTGTGATGTGAACCGTTCTTAACGTACTGTTTTCCTCTTTCCCATGGTCCTTGAACGAATTACCTTCTGGCTTAAACGACTAACTATAATTGGTGTCTCTATCCTTGTAGGGCTGTACCTGTTGGCCTGGATTTTTGAAGACAAACTAGGGCAGGTTGTTCTGCAACTGGTAAAAGAAGAGCTGACCACCGAGCTGGAAGTGGGTGAATTCCATTTGTCCTTTATCAGGGCTTTCCCTAAAATCCAAGGTTCGTTTACAAATGTTTTGTTGGAAGATACAAGTGGGGATACGCTTCTGGCCTGCGAAAAGCTGGCTGTGCATATGAAATGGTCCAGCCTATGGTCGGATGTCCCATCCCTGGATGCCCTGCTGCTTGAGTCTGGGGCAATCCATTTGATCACGTCAAAAAAGGGAGAACCTAATTACCTTGTCTTTAGAGAAAAAGCTGAAGAGGATCCTGATAAGCCCTTTGCGCTGGACATCCGCAAAGCGATATTGAAGAACATGCTCATCCAGTATGTTGATTTGCAAAAAAATCAAAACATTGAGTTAAACACCCACGAAGCGGAGATTAAAGGTCGTTTTGTTAATAATGATTGGCAAATCGAACATCAGTTCAAAGGGACGCTGGCTTCCAGAGTAAAAAACGAATCAAAGCCTTTTTCTGTCTTGAACCTTGAAACCGAAGGTATTCTGGACATCGATGTAAAAGCCAATCGATATACCCTCAGTAATACGTACTTAATAGTCAATGGTCTGGACTGCCAAATCAAAGGTATGATCGAGCCTGGAGAAAAGCAGACGTATCTGGACCTGACGGCTGAAACAGGCACGGTGTCTATAGGGGAGCTTTGGCAATTGGTGCAGGGGTATTTTCCGGAAGCAGCAAATAAGCTAAATCCTTCGGGGTCTGCTGCAATCGAATGGTCGGCCAAAGGAATGTTGCGAGGAACCAACCTTCCCGCTATGAAGGCCAGTCTGAAGTGGCAAGAGGGCACATTGAAATTGCCTTATGGTCCTGATATAGAAGATATTGCACTTGATTTGAGTTGGGAGCAACCCTTGGGTAAACCATACGGCTTTGGTCGGATAACTGTGGCTTCCTGTCAGGGACTGGTGCGTGGGCAGTCTTTCACGTTATCCGGAGAAGTTAGCCAATTGAATGACCCTGTACTGGACATACACGCAAATGGAAGCCTGCCTGCGGCGCTGATCCAGACGGCGACGGTAACCGGAGAACAAGGGATGTTTACATTTAGCAATCTGATCATAAAGGGGAAGTTGCAACGATCTGATCTAAAGGCAACAGGCACCATCGGGCTGGATCAGGTGCATCTAAGGTACCTGGGAGATCCTGTGCAGGTAGATAAGGGTACGTTGACCATTGCAGATGACAGACTACAAGTGCAGGAACTACTGGTGGGGATAGCAGGTACACGCTTACGTCTGGATGGACAGGTGATGGGATTGCCCGAACAATTCCGAGCTCTTCAATCTCCAGTGCCCGTAAATTTTAATGGAACCATCAGTTCAGCGAATGTTGATGTTCATGCATTGATGGAACAATTTGCAAAGTGGCAACCGGCTAAGCCATCCATAAAACCCCAACCGGGGCAGTCACCAGCAGGATCTGCATTTACTGTATTTAGAGGTTCACTTGCGGCCAAGGTGGGTGCATTTACATACCAGGATATTAAGGGATCGGACTTTAGTGGCAGCGTGGTGCTTGATGGTCGCAAAATGCTGATCAGCGGTGACGCAGAAGCGATGGAGGGAACGTTCAACCTGGAGGGGGAACTCACCTGGGGTCAGCATACGGTTTGGGAAGGAGCGCTGACCTGTGAAGAAGTAAATGTTAATGAAGCTTTCAGGCAATGCCGAAATTTTGGTCAAACATTTATAACTAAAGATCACCTTAAAGGTACACTCAGCACGCAGCTTGTCTTTACCGCAGAGTGGAATGCGAACGGCGAATTCCAGCCAAACCTTTTGGACCTTTCGTCAGCTATCCAAATCGACGAGGGTGAGTTAGTAAATCTATCTGTCCTTGAGACTTTTTCCGATTACATCCATGTTCGTGATTTGCGACAAGTGCGATTTAATACCCTTCAAAATTATCTTGAAGTCGACAAGGGAAAAATATATTTGCCGCGTATGATTATCCAGACAAATGCCCTATCGCTGGATGTCACTGGATTACATGGTTTTGACCAAAGCATTGATTATGGTATCCGTGTTGATGCCGGACAAGTGATGATGAGTAAAATCACCAAACATGATCCGCGAATGACGCCAAAACCCAATAAAAAAAATGGCTGGTTTAATCTATACTATCACCTCTACGGAAACGTAGATAAATTTGTTATAAAGGCAGATCGGGACCGGGTGAAGGATGACTTTCAGCGAAGTGTTTTTCACCGCAATCGCATCAGAGCATCGTTAATTGAAGCCTTTGGTGAATTATTGTTTGATGAAGACCAACAAGAGGAAGAAGTGTTGGCCGGCAATCCGGAGAAAACATCCATTTTTCCAGATATGTCGATTTTCAAAAAACCTGCTGCACAGCGCCCGGAAACCAAAAAACCAAATACCCGGGCTGAGGAGTCGGAGTACATAGAAGATTTCGAGATAGAAGGTGGTGGGGCAAAGAAGAAAAAATAAAGGCTATTGACGGCTATCGTCCCTTGTTTCGTCCACTTATCCCTACTTTTGATTGATGATTGAAGCGACCAGATTGATATTTTCTTACCCGGGTGGGGCTCAATTCCAATTTCCTGATTTTAGATGCCAGGCGGAGGACCAATGGTTGGTGCTGGGCGAATCAGGATCAGGCAAAACCACTTTCCTTCATTTGCTTGCAGGATTGCGAACACCACAAGGTGGTCAAGTGAAGGTTCAGGGGACCGATTTACAAACCCTTTCATCAGGAGAAATTGACCAGTTCCGAGGTAGGCATATCGGACTAGTTTTCCAAACGCCTCATTTTTTACAAGCACTTACCATACGACAAAATCTGGCCCTGGCTCAAAAGCTTGCAGGTAACGAAGTAGATTATACGCAGGTTGATGCGTTATTGGATCGGCTCAATATTGGTCATCGAGGCCATGCTTTACCGCGGCATTGTAGCCAGGGCGAACAACAAAGGGCTTCAATAGGTAGAGCTGTCATTAATCGGCCGGCTATTCTACTGGCAGATGAACCAACTAGCGCTTTGGATGATAAACATTGCTACGAAGTGCTGGCACTGTTGGAGGAACAATCCAGAGCGAGTAAATCAGCTTTAATTATTGTTACACATGACCAGCGATTGAAAGGCCGGATTCCACAAACAATCACACTTACTACACATGAATAGTCTCTGGCTGAGCTGGAAGC
>JBBQMA010000108.1:0-7591 GCA_038328415.1 Chitinophagales bacterium
GGAAGAAGCAGGCGCCTCTGTTGAGGTTAAGTAATTAAGCTTTTTTTTAATCGTGCCAAAGGTGATATGCGCGTAAACGCACGTTATAACACTACTTCTACCAGAATTATGGCTTAGTGGTTCACTTCGGTGCACTGCTAAGCCCTTTCTGATTTCTACCCGCTTCCGGAAGAGGAGGTACTTTTTCATCGTTCAAAAACGCACTTCCACATGGGATCCAACGTTCAGTTGATCAAACCCGAACAGCTTCGAGTTAACTTCGGGAAAATTAAAATTTCACCGGAATATCCGGATTTGCTGGATATCCAGCTACGTTCATTTCAGGAGTTTTTCCAATTGGAAACAACGCCTGAAAATCGTAACAGCGAGGGACTCTACAAAGTGTTCCAGGAAAACTTTCCGATTTCTGATGCCAGAAGTATCTTTCTGCTGGAGTTTTTAGACTACTTTATAGATCCGCCGCGCTATAGCATTGAAGAATGTATGCAAAGGGGCCTAACATATAGTGTACCATTGAAAGCTAAATTGAAGCTTTCCTGTAATGACGAAGAGCACATTGATTTCCAGACGATCGTTCAGGATGTCTTTTTGGGTAACATTCCTTATATGACGCCCAAAGGTACCTTTGTTATTAATGGTGCTGAACGTGTAATTGTATCCCAATTACACAGATCTCCTGGCGTTTTCTTTGGTCAAAGCTTTCACCCGAATGGCAGCCAGATTTTTTCTGCGCGAGTTATTCCTTTTAAGGGTGCATGGATGGAGTTTGCAACAGACATTAATAATGTCATGTATTCCTACATTGACCGTAAGAAGAAGTTTCCAGTCACCACGTTGCTCCGTGCCATTGGATTTGACACCGATAAGGCAATCCTTGATATTTTCGGCTTGGCTGATGAGATCAATGCCAATGAAGCGGATCTCCAAAAGGCTATCGGACGAAAATTGGCGGCAAGGGTACTTCGAAGCTGGACGGAAGACTTCGTGGATGAAGACACTGGTGAAGTTGTAACAATAGAACGGAATGAGATTATCCTGGAACGGGATATCATTCTGGACGAACAAAATATTGCTGATGTCCTGAAGGCAGAGTGCAAAACGGTAATTCTCCAAAAAGAGGAAGTAGAAGAGGATTACGCCATCATATACAACACGTTGCAAAAAGACCCCTCCAGCTCAGAAATGGAGGCAGTGACCCACATCTATCGTCAGCTCCGTGGCACTGATCCACCTGATGAAGAAACGGCCAGAGGTATTATTGATAAACTCTTTTTCTCCGACAAGCGCTACAACCTCGGTGATGTAGGTCGATACAAGATCAACAGAAAGCTCGGTCTTGATATTCCTGAGGAGACGCTTGTCCTTACAAAGGAAGATATTATTCATATTGTCAAATATCTTGTAAAGCTGATTAACCAGCATGCAGATATCGATGATATTGACCACCTGAGTAATCGTCGTGTCCGGACGGTAGGCGAACAGCTTTTTGCCCAGTTTGGTGTTGGTCTGGCACGTATGGCCAGGACCATACGAGAGCGAATGAATGTGCGCGATAATGAGGTGTTTACGCCGGTAGACCTTATCAATGCACGTACGTTGTCATCTGTGATTAACTCTTTTTTCGGAACGAGCCAACTGTCACAGTTCCTTGATCAAACTAATCCACTTTCTGAAATCACCCACAAACGGCGAATATCCGCACTTGGACCGGGTGGTCTTAGCAGGGAACGCGCAGGCTTTGAGGTCAGGGACGTACACTATTCACACTATGGCCGACTTTGCACCATTGAAACGCCAGAAGGTCCAAATATCGGCTTGATCAGTACATTATGTGTACATGCCAAGGTAAATAAAATGGGTTTTTTGGAGACGCCTTATAGAAAGGTGGTCGAAGGAAAGTTGGACATAGTTGGCAATGTAGAGTTTTTATCCGCTGAGGGTGAAGACTTTATGCGTATTGCACAGGCTAACGCTCCTCTTGATGAAAAAGGGGTGTTCTTGTCAGACCGGATAAAATCAAGGGAACATGGGGAATTCCCTGTTCTTAATCCGGATGAACTGGATTATATGGACGTTGCTCCTAATCAGATTGTTGGCGTTTCGGCATCACTTATTCCATTCCTAGAGCATGATGATGCCAACCGTGCACTCATGGGATCAAACATGCAACGTCAGGCGGTACCTCTTATTAAGCCATCTTCGCCCATCGTAGGCACCGGTCTTGAAGGTAAAGTTGCGCGTGATTCCCGGATGTTAATCAATGCTGAAGGTGAAGGTGTTGTGGAATATGTCGACGCGAATCAGGTTGTGATCCGTTACGATCGCAATGAAGATGAGCAATTGATTTCATTTGAGGACAATCGAAAGACATATTTACTTACCAAGTTTTTAAGTACTAACCAGGGCACTTGCATTAACCTTAAACCTATCGTCCGTAAAGGTGACCGTGTGGTAAAAGGCCAAATCCTTTGTGACGGTTATGCCACTGAAAATGGTGAGCTGGCTTTGGGCCAGAACCTCAAAGTGGCCTTTATGCCTTGGAAAGGATACAATTTTGAGGATGCCATCGTAATTTCTGAACGGGTAGTACGTGATGACATTTTCACTTCCATCCACATTGAAAGTTTTGAACTTGATGTTCGTGATACCAAGTTGGGCGAAGAAGAATTGACCAATGACATTCCCAACGTCAGCGAAGAGGCCACAAAGGATCTGGATGAGCAAGGTATCATTCGCGTTGGTGCCTGGGTAAATGAGGGAGATATCGTCATCGGGAAAATCACTCCAAAAGGTGAGTCAGATCCGACACCGGAAGAAAAACTTCTACGTGCCATTTTTGGTGACAAAGCCGGTGATGTAAAAGATGCATCCCTGAAGGCACCTCCATCTACTTTTGGGGTAGTTATCGACAGGCAGGTATTTGCACGGGCCAAAAAAGATAAAGTGCAGAAAGTTCAGGAGAAAGAGATGCTCGATAAGCTGGATGACCAGCACGCAATTGCCATGAATGAGCTAAAAACCATCCTCATGGACAAATTGATGTTGCTTACCCAGAATAAGACTTCACAGGGTATCAAGAGTATCTATAACGAAGAGATGGTCTCCAAAGGGATCAAGCTGAACCAGTCCGTTCTGAAGAATATAGATTTCGGTGTTGTGGACGTCCATAACTGGACAGAAGAAAAACATACGAATGAACTCGTCGCTGTTTTGTTGCACAATTACTCGATCAAGGTAAATGAGGAGTTGGGTCGCTACAAACGTGAAAAATTCAATATTTCCATTGGAGACGAATTACCTGCGGGTGTCCTGAAACTTGCCAAAGTTTATCTGGCTCGTAAACGGAAGCTGAAAGTAGGGGATAAAATGGCAGGTCGCCACGGTAACAAGGGGATTGTATCCAAGATTGTACGTGCTGAAGACATGCCATTCCTTCCGGATGGCACCCCTGTTGATATTGTTTTGAATCCGCTGGGTGTACCTTCCAGGATGAACCTGGGACAGATTTTTGAAACGGTTCTTGGATGGGCTGGTGAGAAGCTGGGTCTTAAGTTTGCAACACCCATTTTTGATGGTGCCAAACGACATGAGGTAGAAACCTATATTGAAAATGCAGGCCTTCCTGCTCTTGGTCAGACCTTCCTGTCTGACGGTGAAACGGGTGACCGGTTCCACCAGGAAGCAACAGTTGGGGTAATCTACATGATCAAGTTATCACACATGATCGATGATAAGATGCACGCCAGGTCTATTGGTCCGTACTCGTTGATTACACAGCAGCCACTTGGTGGTAAAGCGCAATTTGGTGGTCAGCGTTTCGGTGAAATGGAAGTTTGGGCATTGGAAGCTTTCGGTGCCAGCACGATACTCCGTGAATTACTGACGGTTAAATCTGACGATATCGTTGGTCGCGCCAAAACGTATGAAGCGATTGTTAAAGGGGATAATTTACCGGAGCCCAACATTCCGGAATCATTCAATGTTCTAATCCACGAATTACGAGGATTGGCCCTTGACGTGAAGTTTGATTAACCGTTGATTGCAATCGCTTTTTTTAGCATTACAAACCACAGCTATGCCTTTTAAGAAAAATCTAAATACACCGACCTCTAACTTTGAGTCAATTACCATTAGTCTGGCATCTCCTGAAGAAATTCTGGAACGGTCTTATGGGGAGGTACTTAAGCCAGAGACGATTAACTACCGTTCCTATAAACCGGAGCGTGACGGGTTGTTTTGCGAACGCATTTTTGGACCTGTTAAAGACTACGAATGTTACTGCGGCAAATACAAACGTATTCGCTATAAAGGAATCGTTTGTGACCGTTGTGGGGTAGAAGTAACGGAAAAGAAAGTTCGTCGTGAGCGGATGGGCCATATTAAGTTGGTTGTACCTGTTGTACATATCTGGTTTTTTAAGTCCCTCCCGAATAAGATTGGATATCTCCTTGGACTTTCCTCCAAAAAACTGGAAAGCATCATTTATTACGAAAGGTATTGTGTTATCAATGCCGGTATTAAAGAAGCTGAAGGTGTTTCTAGGCTTGATCTTCTCAGCGAAGAGGAATACCTGGAAATTTTGGATACGCTGCCAAAAGAGAATCAACAATACGAAGATTCCCATCCAGACAAATTTATTGCGAAGATGGGTGCCGAAGCAGTTCATTATCTGCTCGCCGGTCTGAAGTTGGATGATTTATCTTATGAGTTGCGAAATCAGGCAGCTAACGAAACCAGTCAACAGCGTAAGTCGGAAGCATTGAAGCGTCTGCGGATCGTGGAAGCATTCCGTGAGGGTATGTTGCACATAGAAAATAAGCCGGAATGGACAATCATCCATTACCTCCCTGTTATTCCACCCGAACTCAGACCTCTGGTGCCATTGGATGGTGGTCGATTTGCCAGCTCTGATCTGAATGATTTATACAGGAGGGTAATCATCCGAAATAACCGATTAAAGCGTCTTTTGGAGATTAAAGCACCGGAGGTTATCCTTCGGAATGAAAAGCGGATGCTCCAGGAAGCTGTCGATTCATTGTTTGACAATAGCCGGAAATCAAATGCCGTCAAGGCGGAAGGTGGTCGTGCCTTGAAATCATTGAGTGATATCTTAAAAGGTAAACAAGGTCGTTTCCGTCAAAACCTTCTTGGTAAACGTGTAGACTATTCCGGTCGTTCAGTAATCGTGGTTGGTCCTTCGCTGAAGTTGCATGAATGTGGACTGCCAAAGGGCATGGCTGCAGAATTATTCAAGCCATTTATTATTCGTAAATTAATTGAGCGGGGTATTGTAAAGACGGTGAAGTCGGCTAAAAAGCTGGTCGACAAAAAAGACTCCGTAATATGGGATATCCTTGAGAACATTCTCAACGGCCATCCGGTCATGTTGAACCGGGCCCCTACGCTTCACCGCTTGTCTATTCAGGCATTCCAGCCTCGTCTCATCGAGGGCAAGGCCATCCAGCTGCACCCATTAGTATGCGGCGCGTTTAACGCTGACTTTGACGGTGACCAAATGGCCGTACACGTGCCATTAAGCCATGAAGCCATTCTTGAAGCGCAGGTGCTGATGCTTTCTTCACACAACATGCTTAACCCTCAGGACGGTAGCCCTGTAACACTGCCTTCACAGGACATGGTACTTGGGTTGTACTATCTTACAAAAGAGCGTAAAAGCAGCAAGGAACGAGTAGTATTGGGAGAAGGTATGATCTTCTATTCCAAAGAAGAAGTACTTATCGCTTACAACGAAGGCAAAATAGATATGCACGCCGGCATTAAAGTACGTGCAAATGTGCTAAAACCTGATGGCTCTATCGGCGTCGGCATCCAGGAAACTACAGTAGGACGGGTTATTCTTAATCAGGCAGTACCAGAAACGGTACCGTTTATAAACGAGCTCCTGACCAAGAAAAACCTTAAGGCTGTAATATCCAGGATACTTAAATTGACCAACTTCAAAACGACAGCCAAATTTTTGGATGACATAAAAGAACTTGGCTTTATGTGGTCCTTTAAGGGCGGTTTGTCCTTTAACCTGGGCGACTTGATCGACCCATCTATTAAGGAAAAAACCCTTATTGATGCGCAAGCTGAGGTTGATGAAGTTTGGGATAACTACAATATGGGTCTGATTACCAATAATGAGCGGTACAACCAGATCATTGATAAATGGACTTTTGCAGATAACCGGGTGACGGATAACCTGATGCGTGAGCTTGCTGCCCACAAGCAGGGATTCAACTCTGTATTCATGATGTTGGACTCAGGAGCCCGTGGTTCGAAGCAGCAGATCAAGCAGCTATGCGGATTGAGGGGACTGATGGCCAAGCCAAGAAAATCCGGGGACACCGGTGGTGCGATCATTGAGAATCCGGTATTGTCCAACTTCTTGGAAGGACTTTCTGTGTTGGAATACTTCATTTCTACACACGGTGCCCGTAAAGGTCTTGCAGATACCGCCCTTAAAACGGCCGATGCCGGTTATTTGACGCGTCGATTGGTTGACGTTTCGCAGGATGTCGTCATCAGAGAAGTTGACTGCGGTACACTCCGTGGTATCGAAACCTTTTCATTAAAAGATCAGGATAAAGTCATCGTAACACTTTCCCATAGAATTCAGGGACGTTATACCCTTTATGATATCTATCATCCTGAAACGGAGGAGATTATCCTGAAAGCTGGTGACTATATCACGCAGGATCTTGCTGATGACATGCAAGGCATGGGTGTTGAGTCAGTGACTATCCGTTCTGTTTTGACTTGCGAAACCCGTGAAGGTGTATGTGCGAAATGTTATGGTAAAAACCTTGCAACCAGCCGAATAGCTGAACAAGGCGATGCCGTTGGCATTATTGCAGCCCAATCCATCGGGGAGCCGGGTACACAGCTTACACTGCGTACCTTCCACGTGGGTGGTGTTGCATCAGTCACAAAATCGGAATCCGAAATTGTAGCCAAGTACCAGGGACGTGTAGAATTTGATGGCGTTCGTTCCGCTTACTATGAAGGTCCCGATGGCAGTTATGATATCGTCCTTTCACGTACCGGTGAAATCCGGATTGTCGATCAGGAAACTAATAAACTGCTTTCCACGAATCACGTACCTTATGGTGCCACCTTACACAAAAAGGAAGGTGACACCGTCGAAAGGGGTGAAATCCTTTGCGAGTGGGATCCGTTCAATGCCGTAATCGTGTCCGAGTTTACAGGTATCATTCGTTTCGAAGATATTGAGGAAGGCGTGACATTCCGTATGGAACGTGATGACCAAACCGGATATTCGGAGAAGGTTATTATTGAATCCAAGAACAAACGTAAAGTGCCTATTGTCCAGATTATCAGTCCGGATGGGGAGGAGTTGCGTTCTTACACATTGCCGGTTAGTGCCTACATCTCTGTCGATGATGGTGCGGCGGTAAAATCTGGTCAAAAGGTTGCAAAAATTCCACGTCAGCAGAACAAGATCCAGGATATTACCGGTGGTTTGCCACGGGTAACCGAGTTATTTGAAGCTCGTAACCCGTCAAATCCTGCCGTAGTTTCTGAAATTGACGGTGTGGTAAGTTTTGGTAAGGTCAAAAGGGGCAAC
>JBBQMA010000109.1:0-7548 GCA_038328415.1 Chitinophagales bacterium
CCCCCAACCGTCGAGGATAATTAGTCCAATACGCTCTGCGTGGGTCATGCGGTAAAGGTACAAAGGAGAGTGCCAAGAGACGTGCGAATAGTTGATTAAGATGTTTTATGGCAAAAGTTGCATTTGCGACTTGAATTCAGGGAGTAACCTTTATTAAAATATAAAATTATGAAAAATGTACATTCAATTATAATAGCAATTTTAATTGTCAGCCTATTTAGTTCATGCAAAAGAAATGTGATTTAGAGGAATTTGAATGTGAATAAAAACAATTAGTAGAGGTAGATTGTAAATGCATTTGCCCAGAGAATGAACTTACACTTAACTATGTAAGTCCATATGATGGCAAGTATATTTGCAAAACGCTAACTTCTAGCCCAGTAGGAATTCTTGAATATTACGTGCATGACAATTACGAATCAAATACTTATTTATGTAAGCGCTTTATAGAGGTATTTGAATTGGAATTTCACGATCAAAAGTATGGGAATGAAGTGCCCTATGCTTCCTTTGGCCAAGGCGGGATTTCTTCATCATTACATCCAGGCCCTGTGTTTTATTATAAAAATAATAAACCAGACACCTTATTTATGGATGATGTGTGGGGATTTTGGCCATTCAATGAGCTCTGGCTTTGTGATGATAATACCTTGTTTTTAGGTTATGCTATCCGAAGTGATACGGCACTAGACTGGAAATTGGACCTGTACTACCAACGATCGGTTTACGAAATAGGGATTGATAAAGTAGCTCCCGATACTACTGTCCATATTCATATGCCTCGCATGCTTTAGGTTTCGCTTCTTGGCCCGTCATTACTTTCAGAAACCTGTTATATCCAGGCCCTTCTGGTAAAATTTTATTTAGCTTGCCTTGCCGACAAATCATGCAAGCGTCTAGTAGCTTGTGATATTGGAACTAAAAACATCCTTCCCGGGGTTGTAATAATATTGGTTGTTCTTAGATCAGCCTATAATGTACTTTTAGTTTTGAAAACACCAACAATGCGTACTATCCTCTTCTTTTTTTCAATTTTTCTTCTGGCACTTCCCTTGTCCCTTGCCGCCCAATCGGCTGTTTTGCAGGAGGTCGGGCAGGCCCTTCGAAAGGGAGATGCTGCAGGAGTTGCTGCCCATTTTGACAGTCAGGTCGTCCTGGATTTGTTGGGGAAGGAGGCTATTACCACAAAGTCAGAAGCTCAGCGGCTATTGACAGAATTCTTCAAGACGCATAATCCTTCGGGATTTAAGCAATCTCACAGCGGATCTTCACAGGGCAAAGATTCACATTACCTCATTGGCGATCTGAGTGATGCCTCCGGCAAATACCGGGTTTACTTGTATTTCAAAACATCTGGAGGAAAATACGTCCTACAGGAGTTGCGGATCGATCAATAAACCCTTTCTCTAATCCGCGCTGCTGCACTGGCCAACAATTCTTCCGTCTTGGCAAAACACACCCGGACTACACGGCTCCCTTTAGGGGCATCCTGGTAGAATGGAGAAATCGGAATGAGCGCCACCCCACAGCGTGCGGTAAAATTTTGGCAAAATGTCCGGTCATCCTCATCACTGATCGCACTATAGTCCAACAATCCGAAGTAGGTGCCGGCACATGGGAGCGGCTTAAGCGGAGAATCCTTAATTGCGTCGAAGAAAAAATCCCTTTTTGCCTGGTAAAAATCGGCCAATCCTTCCCAGGTGCTTTCATCTTCCATAAAGTGCGCCAGCGCCACCTGTCCGGGTGTGTGCACGCTGAATACTTCAAACTGGTGCACTTTGCGATATTCGGCTGTCAGCGCAGCGGGGGCGACGACATAACCGGTTTTCCATCCGGTCGCATGAAAGGTTTTTCCAAATGAAAAAGCAACCATGCTGTGTGCAAATAGCTCGGGATCACGCAATACGCTGTGATGTTGCTGTCCGTCAAAAACCAGGTGCTCATACACTTCATCACTGAGCAGGATCAGTTTATGATGCAGCACAATGGCCTTTAACGCTTCGAGATCGGCTGCATCCAGTATGGTACCTGTGGGGTTATGCGGGTTATTCACGATGATCATGCGTGTCCGTGAAGTAACGGCAGCACGAATTTGGTCCCAATCCGGGCGGAAAGATGGGGGCTGTAGCGGCATCGGTATTGGTATACCTCCTGCCAGTAAAACAGCTGGTAAGTAGGAGTCATAAGCTGGTTCCAGGAGTATGACTTCATCTCCTGCATGAATCGTCGCCTGTATCGCGCAAAAAATTCCCTGAGTAGCACCAGCCGTTATGGTGATCTCTGTGAGGGGATCCGGCAGATATTTATAGGACCGCTTTATTTTGCCTGCAATGCGTTCGCGAAGCTGCGGCAATCCGGGCATGGGGGCATATTGATTATACCCGTCCTGCATGGCCCTGGTCACCAGATCCATCAGGGGCTGCGGAGGATTAAAATTTGGAAAACCCTGAGCTAAATTTATGGCATTGTACTCCTGGGCCAAGGCTGTCATGGTGGCAAATATGGAGGTGCCTGCTTTAGGCAATTTGGATGTCATAGCTCTGATTGTTGAAAGAGGCCATCAATAGCTGATGCCAGTTCGCGATCCTTATGGGTAACTTTACTGCCGGCACTATGTGTTTGCAGACGGATATGCACTTTGTTGTAGACATTGGTCCATTCGGGGTGGTGGTCCATTTCGTTGATCACTTCAGACACAGCGGTCATGAATTGAAACGCCGCTTTAAAATCCCCGAACACAAATTCGCGCTCAAGATGATTATCTAATTCTTTCCAGGACATCGTTTGAGTATTTGAATTGGTGATAAAGCCACTTAAGAAAGATACCGTTTTATGTTGCCGCGCTGATCAGATTACCGGTCCTGCCACGCGCCTTTGTCCAGGTGCTGCAAAGCATCAGTCAGCAGGTCAATCGTGCCCTGTACATCCTTTTTATGTACCATTTCGATCACCTGGTGGATATGCCTGGTCGGTATGGAAAGCGCGCCTGCTATGGCACCATTTTTACCATATCGTTGCACAGCGGCCGTATCGGTGCCTCCTGCGGGGAGGATCTCCGGTTGCCAGGTTACCGTGATGGCTTCAGCCCGGTCCCGGAGGTAGTCTACCATCCTCGGATCACAAACCGTCATGCCATCCATGATTTTTATAGCCACCCCCTTTCCGAGTTTGGTGACATTTTCATGCGGCTGGGCTCCGGGCACATCATAGGCTATGGTCGTGTCGATGACTATACCAAAGTCAGGGTTAATGCGGTGAGCCGCAGAGATGGCTCCCCGAAGACCAATTTCTTCCTGGACCGTAAACACGGCATACGTATCAAAGGGCAGATCCTTTCCTTTTAAGGATCGAAGGGCCTCCAGGAGAATGAAAACCGAAATACGGTTATCCAGGGACTTACTGTTCAGACAATCGCCCATTTCGATCAAGTGGCGCTCCCTCGTGACAGGATCGCCTACACGTACTAATTTTTTGACGTCTTCGCTGGTAAGGCCTGTATCGATGAAAAAGTCTTCCATCTGCACCGACTTATTACGCTCCTCAGCCTTCATTAAATGGATCGGCTTACTGCCCATGACACCAAATATATCTTCCCGGCCATGCACGATCACTCGCTGGGCCGTAAGTGTTTTTGGATCAAAACCGCCGAGTGGTATAAAGCGTAAAAAGCCTTCATCATCGATGTGGGTGATGATAAAGCTGATTTCGTCCATATGCGCGGTAAGCATCACCCGGCGATCCTGCCGACCTTTTCGAAATGCGGTGAGGTTCCCCATGGCATCTATACTGATGTCATCGACTAGTCCTTCCAGTTGCTCTTTTATAAAACCGCGTATGCGATGTTCAAACCCTGGTGCCCCTGGTATTTCACAGATGCGCTTTAGCAATCCGACGTCCATTCTTGTTGACCTTTTGATAAGAAAGGCCGAAATTAGGCAAAAGGTCGTTATTTGTTGTTAAATCCATCAATCCCCTGTGAATCTGCATTTTCCTGATATTCGAAATTTTACCAGCAAACTGACTTGGAGGAGGGTATGGAACGTGCTGAAACTCGTCTTTTCCTATTATCTCACGCGTTTCATCAGACGACCCGTGGTGTGGGGAATGCCTATGACCGTTTCTATCGAACCCACAACGGCCTGCAATCTTCGTTGTCCGGAGTGCCCTAGTGGTTTGCGAGCGTTTACACGGGAAACGGGTAATCTGAAAACTGATTTTTTTCGGAGTACGATCGATCAGCTTTCACCGGATATGCTGTATCTCATCTTTTATTTTCAGGGAGAACCTTATATCAATCCGCAGTTTCTGGAAATGGTCCAATATGCCCGTCGAAAAAAACTGTACACCATTACCTCTACGAACGGGCATTTTCTGGATGATGCCCGTGCCAAAGCTACGATTGAGAGCGGTCTGGACCGCTTAATTATTAGTGTGGATGGCACGACCCAGGAGACTTATGCCGGATATCGAGTGGAAGGAAATTTGGCAAACGTGCTGGAAGGGGCAAGGAATGTTGTGCGTTGGAAGAAAGTCCTCAACAGCCCGACCCCTCACATTGTCTTTCAATTTTTGGTAGTCAAACCGAATGAACATCAGATACCGGATATCTACCGTCTGGCTCAAGAAATCGGCGTGGACGAGGTTAAATTAAAAACAGCACAGGTGTATGATTATGCGCAAGGTAATGCACTGATTCCTTCGGATCTACGATACAGTCGGTACAAGCCAAACGGCGATGGCACATGGACGCCCAAACATGCCCTGACCCGTCATTGCTGGAAGCTATGGCATGCCTGTGTCATTACCTGGGATGGCCTGGTTGTGCCATGTTGTTTTGACAAGGATGCGACCCATCGCTTGGGAAGCCTGAAAGAAAATTCTTTTAGGGCATTGTGGCGTGGCGCAGCCTATCATCAGTTCAGGACCACGCTGTTGCAAGGGAGGGATAAAATTGATATCTGCACCAACTGTACGGAAGGATGCCGGGTGTGGGCGTAGCATCAACGAATATAAGAAGGTAGGGATGGAAAGGGTCATTCCACCCACCAGCGGTAAATATCGTCGCTGCCCCCCTTACGGGTTGAGCTGAAAAAGCCGCCACTGCCATCCGGGTAGAGGTAGAAGGTGATGTCGTCGAGCGGGCTGTTGATGGGCAACCCAACATTTTGCGGCGTAGTCCAGGTGTCGTCTTCCTTTCGGGTAGTAACAAACACATCATAACCTCCGAAACCCGGATGACCCTTGGAAGCAAAAAACAATCGGCCATCAGCGCTGAAAAATGGAAACCCGTCATGCACGGACGTGTTGACGCCAGGTCCCATATTCTCCGGTTTACTCCAGGTTTTACCGGTCCAATGGCTGATCCACAAGTCGAGACCGCCCACGCCTGAGGGTCGGTCGCTGGCATAAACCAGCAAGTCACCATCAGGTGAAATGGCCGGATGAATCATATTATGTGCTGTGTTGGCAAAGGACACGAGCTCAGGATGCGACCAGCGATCGGAGGCTGTGCGTTGGGCGGTGAAGATCTGCAAAGGATAAAGTCCTCGGTCATTTGGCTCCATGACGTTCCGGGTAAAATAAACGGTATTGCTGTCACGTGAAAAGACGGAATAACCAACATTGATATTCATTTCATTGAGGCGTCCGGTCCATGGTTCGGGGGTTGTCCAGGTGGAGTCAGTAAGCGGCTGGGTGAAAAAGAGACTCAGGTAATGCCGGCCTGTCCATTTTGATTTTTCCTGGAGGAGCTTGATTCCCGGCGAACGATCGGATGTAAAAACCAAGCCGCCATTCCAAGGTATGGCCGCGTGTTCATCGGCATCGGTATTGAAAGGAAGCGCAAAATAATGCGCGGCAGGAAACAGAGGGGCAATGCGGTCGACGATAAGGCAAGCCTCAGCACGCTGTATTGCTGTGGAGTCTTCCGGCACGGCAGCTGCATATTTCAGGAACCAGGTTCGGGCTTCGTCATAACGTGCATTGGACATCAGCGCTTCACCGTAAAGAAACCACATATCCTCTTTGACCTTATCCATATGGACCATCGTATCCAATAGCGCAGCGGCTTTTGTCCAGTCGTTGGTAAGACGGTAACATTGGACAAGTTTCTGCGCGATGCCGATGCGAAATTTTTCACGGACGGCGGCTTCATAGATGGGAATTGCCGAAGTGTATGCCCGCTCTTTATACCATTTATCTGCTTTGGATACATCAGTCTTCTGGCCCTGTGCAATACAGGGCAGCAATAGTGCCAACGCATGACTGATTAGTATAATAGATGTAACTTTAAGCATGGTTGGCGTGTTAGGCTGCTATGCTGAACGAACATTTCATCCAAAATAATACCACGATGCGATCTATTGTTGCACTTATCCTCATTTTGCCTGCATTAATGGTCTTTGGCCAGGATAATACAGCCAAGCCCACTTACTATGTCAGCGAAGGGGCCAGGGATTTTGTTTCCGGAACCCAAAATGCGCTCAACATCGAATTGCCGGGAATCGAAGGAAAAATGGCCGAAAAAGTTTGGAAAAACTACATCGACAAATTTGGTGGCAAGACCAAAAAGATGAGGGAGATAAAGGGAACAATCACCACCGATACGGAAATATATCCTGTGGGAGGTTTGGAAAAAATGAATCTTTATTCCAGGGTAGAAGAAACCAAGGGGAAGACCACTGTTACAGTCTGGTTTGAGCTAAAAAGTGGTATGGTTCGGTCAGACAATAACCTAAATGCCTATACAGAAGCTGTCAAATTTATGCAGGACTATGGCTTGCAAGTCAATATCGCCCTTGTCGAAGAACTTCTGGAAGCAGAGGAGAAAAACTTCAAAAATCTGGAGCGGGACATGGAAAAACTAAAACGGGACAATACCGGCTATCACCGGGATATCGAAGTGGCAAAGGACCGCATTGCAAAGGCGGAAAAACAACTTGAAGAAAATGTAAAGGATCAGGGTCGGACAGACGAGAGTATCAAGGTCCAGCAGGAAAAAGTAAAGGAAGTGCAGACCAAGCTGAGTGTTCTAAAGCGATAGTCAGATGCTTTCTGAAGGATTTTGTTATTGAAGCCCTGGGCAACACGTTTTGTTTTAAATACAACACTTGCATATTCGTTGAATTTATATGTGAATGTTTTTATACACTTTATCCCCTTGTCAACTTCTAGCGGCAAGGGGATATTTTTTTGAATTTATGGGTTGCAAGTAACTGTATAACAAGCATTTGTAATATGTGCGTGTAAGGCCCGACTTTAATTTTTGGTTAATTTGAATCATTTGCGTTAGTTACTACCACGTTTTCCACAGGCTGTGTTAGGAATCAATTAGCGCCACAAAACGTTTCATTTCCGGTCACGGGGTATGATGGTGTATTTTTGCATCCCGAACCACCTCCCTATGGCAGAAACAAACAACCCCACCAAAAAAACGACAAATCCAACCAATCGGCGACAGAGGGAGGGAGATATGTCAAACCTTGTATTTGGGAAGTTGCCTCCTCAAAACAGGGATCTTGAGGAAGTAGTGCTGGGGGCGTTGATGCT
>JBBQMA010000110.1:0-7515 GCA_038328415.1 Chitinophagales bacterium
AGGTAAAAGCTTGGGAGGAATCTCGAAATAATAAAAATTCGAAAATTAATTGGCAGTTTACCACAAAATGTGCGCGGACCAAACTCAAACGTTTATATCCGTCAATTTACGGTTAACTTAACACTAGATCTTTGTTCGTATCGTGACAGCTCGGTCCTCCCTCAAGTCATGACGCTGCAATCAAGATTGTCAAATGGTCCATATGAGTTTATTTGTTTAGGCGTTTATTCGTTGAAGCGTTTACGAGGTTGAGTTGAGGGTGAGGTTGAGGTTGAGGTTGAGGTTTTATAGGCAACCTACAACGCTGATGATGTTTCCGTTTTCAATCTTCTGTTCCTACTATCACCTCGCGACACCCTTGCTCTTAGCTAGTGGTTGGCGATTACATACCCCCGAGTTGCACCACCTAGTTGGTTTGTTATGTACGGCACACAAACAAAAGCGCTTGTCCCGAATGGAGACAAGCGCTTTGTTCAACGAATAGATTTCTACCGATATCAGGCAAATTTCGCCTTGGTCCAACGCACAGCCAGTATGCTAAGCCAGTACATCACCGGCACAATGACCAGCGTCAAAAAAGTGGCAAAGGTGAGCCCGTAAATGACCGTCCAGGCCATTGGGCCCCAGAAGGCCACACTGTCGCCGCCAAGGAAAAAGTGCGGATCCGACTCGGAAATTAGCGTAAAGAAATTAAAATTAAATCCGACAGCCAACGGGATAAGACCTAAAACAGTGGTAATTGCCGTTAATAATACGGGACGAAAACGCCGAGCTCCTGCAAGGACAAGTGATTCCTTCACTTCATCTAATGGCAATTCATAAATGGATTTTTTTCCAAGTTCTTCGACCTTTCGATGCAAAAGCAAATTGGTGTAATCGATCAAAACGATCGCATTATTCACGACTATTCCTGCAAGGGAAATGATCCCTACACCTGTCATAATAATTACAATATCCATCCCTGTAAAGACATATCCTAGAAAAACACCAATCGTGCTGAATAAGACCGTCAACATGATGATAAAAGGTGCAATAACGGAATTAAACTGAGCGACGATAATCAGAAAAATAGAAAATAAGGCCACTAAAAAGGCCATGTTTAGAAAAGCCAAGTCCTTGCCTTGTTGTTCCTGTTCACCTGTAAATTCATACGAATAGCCTACCGGCCATTCATAGGTCGCAAGCATATCCTTGAGTTCTGCTACAATTTCATTGGCATTATATCCCTGCAATACGTTGGAATAAACGGTAATCACGCGGTCAAGATCCTTTCGTTTGATGGAGCTATATGCAGAGGAATATTCTATGGTAGCAACCGCCGATACCGGCACCTGTACAATCTTTCCGTTGGTGGGATTTCGGAAAGTGACTTTCTGATTGAGTATAGCCTGAATATCATTACGATAATTTTCATTCAGTCGCACCATAATGGGATATTCATCTTCACCGGTTTTAAACTTGCTGACTTCTTTACCAAAAATAGAAGTACGAATCCCTGAGGCAATTTGTGCCGTGGATAATTCATAACGTCTTGCAGCCTCACGGTTGATATGCACCAATAATTCGGGTTTACCGAGCACGACATCAGCCTGCAATTTTTCAATACCCGGAATATTCCTACTTTCAATAAATCGGATGACATCTTCTGACAAGACGGCAAGCTTATCCATATCTTCGCCCTGCAATTCAATGTTGATGGGTTTCCCTGCAGGAGGGCCATCGGCATTTTTATTTACAATAATTTCTGCCCCCGGATAGCCTTTAGCTACGGCGCGGATTTTTTCCATTATTTCCGCAGTGGAGACACCATCGCGATCACCTGCAGGCACAAATGAAACTGTGAGACGCGCTTTGTGCGGCGTCTGCCCCGGCTCCGGCGGACTATTCGGATCAGATGTGTTTTCTCCTACCTGGGATAAAACAGCATCTACTACCGTACCATAAGGAACCAGGACCTCGGTTATTTTCACTTCGAGCTGCTGCATAATGGCATCTGTCTCGGTGATGTCACGACCAAGTGGGAGATCGACAAATGCATTCACATACACAGGATCTGCCTGGGGAAAAAATTCTACTTTAGGCGATCTAATAGCCAGTGCAATAAGCGCTACAAATAACAGGACAAAAGTTCCGGCAAATAATCCTCCCGGTTTTTTACCCGATAATGCCCAGTGCGTAAATTGGTAATAATTTTTTTCCAACCAAGGCATGGCCGTGGCTTGAAAACGGAATGAAGCAGGGCGCAGTATGTGGTAGTTGAGCAGGGAAAACGCACTAACTATAATCATTATATTACCCAGCCATACCATTCCTGTAGCATGACCCAGGATAGCTATGCCCGCTGCTATTGCGGCAAGTATCCAAATATTCCGCTTGCGACGCGCTGAAATAACCGCATTATCCGCACGCTTATCTACCTTCATGTACAAGCTGGTCAGAACCGGATTTATAACCAGCGCCACTAACAATGACGATATCAGCACAATAATAAGCGTGATGGGCATGTATTTCATAAAACTACCCATCAAACCCGGCCAAAAAGCCAACGGTAAAAAAGCAGCAAGTGTGGTAGCAGTCGAAGAAATAATGGGTATGGCAACTTCGCCTGTTCCCAATTTAGATGCCGTGACACGGTCTACGCCACCCTGCATATAACGGAATATATTTTCAACGACAACTATCCCGTTGTCAACCAACATCCCGAGTGCCAAAATGAGGGAAAAAAGCACCACAATATTCATTGTCGTGCCCGTTAAATGTAAAAACATAAAACCCATCAGCATGGATAATGGAATGGCAATACCTACAAACATGGCGTTGCGG
This sequence comes from Chitinophagales bacterium, assembly GCA_038328415.1. Lineage (GTDB taxonomy): Bacteria > Bacteroidota > Bacteroidia > Chitinophagales > Saprospiraceae > JAGNXB01. The sequence goes on from JBBQMA010000110.1 coordinate 2,824, forward strand.
ATACCCATAAAAAACAACAGCACCAATACCACCAAAATAACACCTGAAATAATGCTGTTTTCCAAATTGCTCACCTCCGAACGCGTATTGACCGACTGATCATTAAACAGACTTACTTTCAAGTCGGCTGGAAATACTCCTGACTTTGTAAGGTCGACTTTCTCCCTTATTTTATCAGCAGCACTCAGCAAGTTGGCGCCTTTTCGTTTAATAATATCCAGCGAAATGACCGGATTCCCGTCAGAGCGGGAGACACTGCTTCGTTCCTTATATCCATAGGTTACTTTAGCAAAGTCCTCCAGAAAAATAGGTCGTTGCCCTTCACTTTTAACGATAATCCGATTTAATGCTGCCGGATCCTCAAACTGGCCAACCACACGAACAGCGCGGCGGAATCCATCATTGATGATCTCTCCGGCCGACATGTTCATATTCTCCCAATTGACCGCATTTTCAATATCCTGAAACGTAATTTGAAGCGCATCCATGCGGGCCATGTCCACATCGATTTGCACTTCGCGTTCCAAAGCTCCTTTGATATTTGCACTGGATATTTCATCAATCGTTTCAACTTCATCCTGCAGATATTCCGCAAAGCTTCTCAATTCATCATTGGTGTATTTACCGGATAAATTAATCGTCATGATGGGTAGCTCCGAAAGATTTACGTCAAAAATATCGGGATCCTGTGTAAGGTCGTCTGGCAGATCAGCCTTGGCTTTATCCACCGCATCTTTTACCTTACGAACCGCTTCATTAATGTCAATATACGTTTCAAATTCGGCGGTAATGACCGAAAAATCCTGAAGCGAAGTGGACTTTACGTTTTTTAATCCGGTGATCGTTTTTATTTCCTTCTCAATTGGCCGGGTTACCAGATTTTCAATTTCCAAAGCGGAGTTTCCAAAATACGGCGTGTTTACAAAGACAGTAGGAAAACTCACCTCAGGAAATTGCTCCTTGGGCATATCGTTATATGATTTGATTCCAAAAACAAGAATCATTAACATCAGCACAAAAATGCTGGTACCGTTGTCAACAGCAAAAGATGTTAGCGAAAACTCTTTTCGCTGTTTTAATTCGTGTTTCAGATCCTCACTCATGACTCGCTTTTTGTACTTCCAACAATTCGTTATCATTCAAACCACGCGCACCGAGAACAATTATTTCGTCGCCGGCATTTAAGCCACCTTTAATAACAATCTGGTTGTCGTAACTTTCACCGGTAGTGACATAGGCCTTTTTTGCACGCATGTCCTCATTAATAAATACAAATTTTTTACCGCCTACTTCTTCTTGAACAAGATCGACACTGACTACCAACGCGTCCTGCTCCCGATAATCCTCGATAAAGACTAATGCCAATAAATTGGGTTTGAGTGTCCCCTGCCGATTATCCAGCGTGGTCTCCAGTTTAAAGGTCCGGTTGGTGGTATGAATCACTTTTCCAACCAGGGAAACTTTAGCATCCTGGGTCATATTGAGTGCAGGTACCTTTACCTGGACTTTGTCGTTTTGCTTTACTGTACCGACATAACGCTCAGGCACCTCTGCGGTCACTTTTAGATTGGTGGTATTGATCAGTTGCATTATCGCAAAACCAGGAGGAGCTACATCGCCCTGCTCGTAGATGAGCTGTTCAATTACGCCGGAAATAGGTGCATAAATGTTTGCTTTTTTAAGCTGACTCTTTAGCGATTCCATTGACTTGTCGAGGCGTTCCTTTGTGTTTTTTGCCTGCAGGTATTGCAACTCGGAACCGATCTTTTGATCCCACAATCGTTTCTGCCGGTTAAAGACATCCGTTGCCAATTCCTGACTTGTTTCCAGTTCCTGCAATTGTTTTTGTAAAAGTTCCATATCGACCGAAGCAAGCAATTGACCGGCTTTGACGGCATCACCTTCCTTGACCGCAACGCGTGTCAGACGACCACCAGTTTCACTACTGATTGCGTTTGACTTAATAGGTGTCACATTACCCTGAATCTCTGAAAAACGACGAAATGTCGATTTAGCAAGGACCATCGTGGTGACAAGCTTGGCATCGCCATCTGCTGCCTTACCTGCTTCTACACCAAGGAGGTCTTCCAGCTTGGTAATGTCTTCCTGAAGGGCTGCCAGTTCTTCCTTTTTTTTCTGCAAAAGCGCCCGTTGCTCCGCCGGTAATTCAGGGAGCGCTTTTCCCGATTCCGATGGGTTAGCGCAGGCTGCAAGGAACAATGCAGCGAGAAGTAAAAATGAAAAATAGTGTTTCATAATGTAGATTAGGTTGGAGTGTCTTTAAATTATTTACCTAGTGCCTTTTCTAATCGGAAAAGTGCAGAAATGAGTTCATACCGGGCCTGTACATGTTGCCGCTGTGCAGTAAACAGGGCCTGCTCCGACTGGTTGATTTCCAGGCTGGAGCCTATGCCCTCCGTATACTTTATTTTTGTGGTATTATAGATTTTTTCAGCAAGGGCCAGGTTGCGTTCCTGATCTTTTAATCGGTCGAGAGCCGTTTGATATTGGTTGCGCGCATTTCGTGTCGCAAGTTCAATTTGTTGCTCCAGCAAATTGATTTGTATTTCCGTGTTTTTACGAATTATGACGGATCGTTGGATACGCCCTTGGGTAAGGAAGCCATCGAAAATGGGAATCTTCAGCCCTAGACCTGCAACGGAACTATTGGCCCAAACACCATTTGAAAAATCATCGCCCAGATACATACGCTGATAATTGGCAAACGCATCCAGACTGGGTAGGTAGGCTGATTTATTCAATTTTACATTTAATTGGGCAAGATTCAACCCCTGCAGCGCCACCAGGTAATCGGGCCAGCGTGTATAGTCAATCTTTCCATTGAGATCCTTAGCGACGGCTTCGCGTAACATGTTATCCAGTGATCCGGTAACATCAAGGTCCTTATCCATCGGATAACCCATAACCATCTTCAAACCGTTCAGGATATTTTTCCGCTGGGAAAGCACATTCTCACGTTCGGTTTTCAACGTCAGTACAGATAGTTCAAGGCGTTCTACATCCAGTAGCTCGACAAAACCTTCATCGAACATGGACTTAGTGTCATTATAAAGCTTTTCCAGATTAACAATATTCTGATCCAGATTGCTTACGTTCGCATTAACCAACAGGACAGGAAGAAAAGCATCGATGACCTGAAATCGAACATTGCGTTGCATACTCAACAATTCCTGAGCGGTATATTCACGGTAGGCACGAGCCGCTCGCAGACCCACAAAATAACTGGGATCAAAAAGCATACTGCGCAGTGCCAGTGTCCCGGTCAGGTTATTTTTCACACCAAATCGAACCTCATTATTAAAATTCGGATTGACCTGCCCTGTATTTGGGTCTATTCCAAATTCGTCAGGCAGAATGGTGACCGGCAGCTCCAGAAAGCGATTGTAACCGATATCGGCACTTAGCTGCGGAATGCCAAACGCTCTGCGCTCTTTGATCTGCGCATCGGCATCTTCAATGTTGAGCTGCGCCAACTTGATCTGCTGATTTTGGTCTTGAGCATAAGCTACAGCCTGGTCTAGGGTCATAGTGGTCTGTGCCTGAAGGATGCCTGACACAGCAAAAAATAGGAGTAAAAGCAAATGCCTCATAATGGAATTTGTTTAAGGTAATCACGGCCTTCATCGGAAAGGATCCCGGCCAAATGGTATATAAAATGGGTGCGAACTAATTCGGTTTTATTAAATTGATCTGATGGAAAGAGTTCCTCATCAATCAGCGACATGGCTTTGATCACATAGAACTGCGCCACGATATTCGTATCAAAATCTGTACGGTAAAGACCTTCATTGCAGCCTCGTTCCAGATTACTGATGACCACCTGATAAATATGTCCTCGGTGCAGCGTATTTATTTTGTCCCAGGTTTTTCGGTAATATTTTCGAAGATCATACATCAGCCCTGGCGACATATGCTTGAGCGTCTCGCTAACTGCTGCAGAAATCGCCAGCATTTCATCGACGGCATTTTCGCTGGAACCTGCCAACTCGTCCATCAGATTTGTTTCCAGGCAGATGTGGTTCTCAACGATCTGGTCTACCAGCTCAGCTTTGCTGGATACAAATTGGTATAGTGTTTTTTTGGAAATGCCCGTCTCGTTCGCTATGTCATCCATGCTTACACTCTTCAATCCATATCGCAGGAAGAGCTGTTCGGCTGTGGTAAGGACCTCTGTGTATGTACTCATAGTCTTGAATGCCACAAAGTAACGCAGGAAACTTTCGAATGTTCACAAGTTTCCTCCGTTTTTTCGATCAATAGTATATTTTGTTAGACGAACGGTTAAACAAGGCATACGATTGGTAGTGGGTCTTATATACCAACCAAACCAAACAAGATTTGGTCAGTCAATTAACACTACCTCTTGACAGTCTACTTCAAGCTATAAATTCTTAGCCTCGGAATTGTGATTCGAGCATGCCCAATGGTTGAGGCTGAGGTTGAGGTTATTCGTAGAATCGTAGAATCGTAGAATGTAGAACGGAGAAGGTAGAATGGAGAAGGTAGAATCGTAGAACGTTGAAATGTTGAAGCGTTTATGAGGATGAGGATGAGGTTATTCGTAGAATCGTAGAATCGTAGAATCGTTGAAATGTTTATGAGGTTGAGGTTATTCGTAGAATCGTAGAATGTAGAATGTAGAACGGAGAAGGTAGAATGTAGAATGGAGAA
>JBBQMA010000111.1:0-7503 GCA_038328415.1 Chitinophagales bacterium
AATTGATGAATATTACCAGTATATTTTCGAGCGTGTTGCTGGATTGCCTGAGGCTGCTGCGAAAGAAGGGCTTACTCCGCTAGATTATATGAAACGGATCGGTGCATTCGAAGTCGAGGCACATTGTTACAATAAACACCTGACCGAAATTCCTGCCGAAACAATGGCAGGTGCAGAGGTGGATGTAAAAACAAATCTGATCCGAAAAGGAGGTAAAACCATCGGGATTATGAATGAAGGAAAAGCCGTTGAGGGTTTCCCTACACCTTCCCGGCGAAATGAGTTTTTCTCAAAAACGATGGAAGACTGGGGATGGCCGGAGTACACCATTCCCACCTATATTAAAAGCCATATCGCACTGGAGAATCTGGATAAGTCAAAGGGTGAATATGTGTTGGTACCCACGTTTCGACTGCCCACACTCATCCACTCGCGATCAGGGAATGCCAAATGGTTGTATGAAATCGCAAACCGAAATCCAGTGTGGATGCACCCAGAGGATGCGGCACGCTTTAATCTAAAAACCGGGGACTTGGTCAAATTGAATACAGATATCGGTTATTTTGTCGATAAGGTTTGGGTGACGGAAGGCATGAAGCCGGGCGTGGTCGCTTGTTCGCATCACCTGGGACGATGGCGCAGGCCGGAGGACAAAGGCAATAGATGGGCCACAAATACGGTTTCTATTAAGAACGACGGAAAGGGTGGCTGGAAGATGCAAACACTATCCGGTATTCAGCCATTTAACAGTGCAGATAAAGATTCGAGCAGGATATTCTGGAGCGATGGTGGTGTGCATCAAAATATCACCTTCCCGGTGCATCCTGATCCAATTAGCGGCATGCACTGCTGGCACCAAAGGGTGCGTATTGAAAAAGCAGGCCCGGATGATGCCTATGGTGATATTTTTGTGGACACAAATAAGTCAATGGAAATCTATCGGGAGTGGTTAAAAATGACACGTCCTGCACCGGGTCCGGATGGCTTGCGCAGACCATTGTGGTTTAAGCGTGCCCTGCGTCCTGTGGATGAATTATATTATTTAGATAATGTAACTGAAAACGGCACCTTGAAGCCGGGTGTATTAAAATAGCGTGAAAGGTATTCAACAATTAAAATCAACCGCTGCGGCACTGGCGCCAAGGATCTTTCCATTTTTACAATGGTGGCCCCTTGTTACGAAGGCCACCATAAAGGCGGATTTAATGGCTGGATTTACCGGAGGTATTATTGTCTTGCCCCAGGGAGTTGCCTTTGCATTGATCGCCGGTCTGCCACCTATTTACGGATTATATACGGCCATGATTACGCCGATTATTGCGGCACTTTTTGGTTCGTCATGGCATTTAATTTCTGGTCCAACCACTGCTATTTCACTGGTGATTTTTTCCAGTCTCAAGGGATTGGCTGTGCCAGGCAGTCAGGAATTTATTGAGCTGGCTCTGGTCCTCACCTTTTTGGCCGGAGCCTTCCAGCTCGGGATGGGTCTTGCCCGATTTGGGAACCTGGTCAATTTTGTTTCCCACAGTGTGGTCATTGCTTTTACGGCCGGTGCAGCATTATTGATTGCGGCCAGTCAGATGCGGCATATTCTCGGGGTATCGATGCCAACGGGACTTGCTTTTCACGAAACATTAGCTTATTTGTATAGGCATGTGTCTGAAATTAATCCTTGGGTGTTTTTGATCGCGATGGTGACCCTTGGACTTGCAACATTTGTTAAGCGAATGTGGCCACGGTGGCCGCATTTTTTCACCTCGATGATTGTTGCTTCGATTTTGGCTTATTTCCTGGGTGCTGAGTCCAAAGGCATACCCCTGATAGGAAAGATGCCCGGTGGGTTACCTTGGTTTGGGTGGCCGGAATTTTCGTTAGCCAACATAGAGAAGCTTGGATCCAGCGCCTTTGCAGTGGCGCTGTTGGGGTTAATGGAAGCCGTGGCTATTGCCAGGGCTGTAGCTGTGAAAAGCGGTCAACGCCTGGATACCAATCAGGAATTTATCGGGCAAGGATTATCTAATGTTGTAGGTAGTTGTTTTTCTGCCTATGCAGGTAGTGGGTCGTTTACCCGAACGGGTGTAAATCAGGTAGCGGGAGCGCAGACACCGATGGCAGCTGTATTTGCAGCTATGTTTCTTATGTTAATTGTTTTGTTTGTTGCTCCGTTGTCCGCATATTTACCGATTGCTGCTATGGGCGGCGTAATTCTTTTTGTTGCCTACAACCTGATTGATTTTAAGGAGATAAAAAAAGTTATCCAATCCAGCAGAGGGGAGACAACCGTCCTTATTGCTACGTTTATCGGCACCTTGTTTTTTGCATTGGAGTTTGCTATTTATATAGGGGTGTTATTATCTCTTTTCTTTTATTTGCGCAGAACATCCAAACCGCACATTGCTGTGATGGCTCCCAGTCAGGAAAATAACCGGCATCATTTTTTAAATATCGTTCGGCAGCCAGGGATTCAGGAGTGTCCGCAATTAAAATTAATTCGTATTGATGGTTCGCTGTTTTTTGGGGCCATTGATCATATTGACCAATATTTTTCAGACTTGAGGGAATCGGATGTTAAAAATGTACTTATTCTGGCGGAGGGTATCAACTTTGTGGATCTGGCGGGGGCGGAATGGCTTGAACAAGAGGCAAAACGTTGGCGATTGCGAGGTGGCGATCTTTGGGTGACAGGATTGAAAATTGTCGCACAGGGTGTGCTGGTGCGGTCCGGTATTAAGGAAGAAATAGGGCTGGATCATTTTTTTAAAACAAAAAAGACGGCATTGGCTGCCATTTATTCCAACCTTGATAAATCGATATGTGCCCGATGCGATAAGCGCATTTTTTGGGAATGCCAACATGACACGACGCTGCCACCAAAGCAGTTGGTAAAGAGGACTGAAGAACGTAACGAAATAATTTCGTCCGAATAGCGTCTATAGTGATAACCGTCACCAACTTTCTGTACCTGACCCCCTTAACTTTGTAGTGTACAGTCGATTCATACGGATGGGTTGAATTTTCCTTAAATAAAAATAATTATACGATGAAAGTAGAACAATTGTATACGAGTTGCCTGGCTGAAGCCGCTTATTATATCGAAAGTGATGGCGAGGCGGTTATTATTGATCCGCTTCGAGAAACGGAACCATATCTCGAACGTGCAAAAGCCGATGGTGCCAAAATTAAATATGTTTTGGAGACGCATTTTCATGCGGACTTTGTTTCCGGTCACCTGGATCTGGCAAAAGACACCGGGGCGACAATCGTGTTTGGGCCTACAGCCAAGCCAAATTTTGAAGCACATATCGCTGTGGATGGTGAAGTGCTGAAAGTGGGGAAAGTCACTATTGTGGTATTGCACACACCAGGTCATACGATGGAAAGCAGTACCTATTTGCTGCGCGATGAAAATGGAAAGGATTATGCCTTATTCACCGGGGATACTCTTTTTCTGGGTGATGTAGGTCGTCCGGACCTGGCGGTCAAATCTGACCTTTCGAGAGAGGATCTGGCTGGTTACCTATATGACAGTTTGCGAGATAAAATTATGCCACTGGATGATGAGATTATTGTTTATCCCGGGCATGGTGCCGGTTCGGCTTGTGGTAAAAAAATGAGTAAGGAAACACAAGGGAAACTCGGCGACCAAAAAAAATTGAATTATGCGCTCCGTCCTGAATTATCACGAGAGGCATTTATTGTGGAAGTGACGACAGGGTTGGTCGATCCCCCCCAGTATTTTCCTAAAAATGCAGTGATGAATCGCATGGGATATGAAAGTATTGATGTGGTACGTGAGCGAGGTGCCCAGCCGCTGAGTGTGCGCGCTTTCAAAGCCGCATGGGAGGGCGAGGGTGCGCTGGTTTTGGATACGCGTCATCAGGAGCAATTCATTAAAGGTTTTATTCCCGGATCTATATTTATAGGTGTGGACGGTAATTTTGCGCCCTGGGTGGGTGCTTTGATTACGGATATTCGTCAGCCTATTCTTTTTGTAGCTGACCCCGGTCGGGAAGATGAAGTGGTGGTAAGGCTTGCCCGTGTAGGCTACGACAACCCGATCGGATTTTTGGAAGGCGGCTTTGCCTCCTGGCAAAAATCAGGGGAGGAAGTAGATATTTTGCATGAACTATCCGCTACATCATTTGCCAAAATCTATGATAGTAAAAACCTTCACGTTTTAGATGCGCGCAAGACTAGTGAGTACGAAGCCGAGCACATCCAGGGCGCAGAAAATTTTCCGCTCGACTTCATCAATAAAAATATGAATGAAATTCAGCCAGACAAAACATACTATCTCTATTGTGCTACCGGTTATCGTTCTGTTATTGCTGGTTCGATTATGAAATCACGTGGATTTGCGGATGTAGTCAACATCCCGGGTGGGTTTACTGCACTATCCCAGACAGGGCTGCGCCGATCAGAATTTGTGGAGCAAGGCACGGAGCTATAGGATTTTTGCTTTAGATTATGTGTATTTACCTAAAGGGTTGGCCTCTGTGCCAACCCTTTTTTGTGTGCCGTGCATGGCGCATGTCTACAGGGTGCAAGTCCCGAGTCCGCCCGGTAGGGGGAAGAAATAGCCGAGCGGCAAGGTGTGCATTGTGAAGTGCAGGCTGAAGGAAGCCGAAGGCAAAGCTCTGCCCCGAGGAACCCCATTCTCAAAAGGTATATCCAAAGGCGCAAGCGTCAAAATAAATTTTAAGGTTTCTCTCAATTTTCATTAATATGTCCAATAAATAGCGAATAATTTTCAAATGAATCTACTCCGCCCCCTAATTAGCGGATGGCCTTGATGTTGACGTCAACAATAATTGCACTTTGTTAAAGATACCTATTTAGTAAGAAAAATTGATGTCAGGCAACATTATGGTAGCGGGAAGACTCTCTTTTAAATACACTATTAGCCTTGAATTTGATTTGTTTATTTAAATCTTGCTGAATGGGTTAGGCATGGCGATGTCCCTTCCCATATCAAAAACCTCCCTTTCATGAAAAAACTCGAAGCTATTAAATCAATATTTTGCCTGGGTCTGGTCGTTTGTTCATTGCTGAGTTATGCCTCTGAGCCACTGAAATGCCCTAATAACAAGCAGGCATCCTTCTTGTTTCAAGTTTTCATCGATGGAACTGGTGAAATAAATTGCCATGGTGGAACTGCACACGATTTGTCCGCATTTCCAGATGGCGGGACACCGCCTTATACCTATCTCTGGTCTAATGGCGCAACCGATGAGGTGATTTTTGACGTTCCGGCTGGACCATATAGTGTAACGGTTACAGATGCTACCGGGGCCACTGCAGTAGCATCCGCAACAATATTGCAACCTGATCCTATCAGTGTATATGAAGATTTCGTCATCCCATTTACCTGTACCGATCCTGCTATTGTCACTGTAGGCGCCAATGGTGGGTCGCCGCCTTTTAATTATGTATGGAGCAACGGCGTTACTGGACCTACCAGTACTATTTCGCCTGCTGAATTACCAGTGACGATCACCGTGACGGATAAAAACAATTGCCCACCTGTAACCTATATCATTTCCACCCTCCCGGCCGATACGGCCGCTCCAGTAATCATGGTAGAGGGCGGTGTGCTGACCTGCAAAACGCCACTCATCAATCTCTCAGCAGATGGATCGGATATGGGTCCATGTTTTACGTATTTTTGGGAGGGTCCGGGAGGATTCCTGGCATACGAAGCGTATCCACCTGTTAATCAACCCGGGGAGTACGTACTCACTATACTAAATGTGTGTAACGGGTGTATGGCCACAGCTACGGCAGAAGTCATTGAAGATATGACCATACCCGTCATCACCATTGACATGCCCGTTGATACGTTTTCATGTGGCATTCCTGTCATTGAAATTGACGCGTGTTTTTCCGAAGGGACCGGCTTTTCCTGGAGTACGGCAAATGGCATGATAGCCTACGGGGCAGACTCCTGTGTGTTGGGGGGCGCCCTACCCGGTGTGTACACGCTGAGCCTTTCCAACCCTGAAGGGTGCACTGCCACCCTTGATGTAACCTTAGGAGGCATAGGATCGCCCCTCATGCACATCGATAGTATTCAACACGCCGGTTGTTACGGCGCAATGGATGGCTATGTAGGGCTCTATGTGATCGGAGGCACATCACCTTATACATTTTTGTGGCCGGACAGCAGCACCTTGAAGGTACGCTCCGATCTGGGTGCGGGTGCTTATGTTATCACCATCACCGATGATGAAGGATGTCAATCCTCGGATACGCTGACGATCCAAGAACCGGATCCGATAGTACTCAACTTGGTGGTCAATCATGAATCCGCCCCGGAGGCAAAAGACGGCAGCGCCATGATCGATCCACTGCAAGGTGTTTCACCTTATGTTATACTGTGGAGTACAGGTGACACTACAAATAGCATTGCCGGGCTGGCTCCAGGACCTTATGGCGTGACGGTGACGGACTCCCTCGGATGTAGTACTAGTCAAACCTTCCAAATAGCATCCTTCGCATGCCAACTCGCTCTTGAAGCGGTCATGGAATCCGTAGCTTGTCATGGTGACCAAACGGGAAGCATTGAACTGATCATCAATAATCCAATTGGTTCCTATACCATCCTTTGGAGCAATGGGGGCAATGGCGAGATGTTGGATAGTCTGGGAGCAGACATTTATACAGTAGAAGTTATTGACAGTGCCGGATGCGAGGCCACTGGCAGCTATGAAATAACGGCGCCACCTCCCCAGGTAATCACCCTCGATTCCCTGACAGATGAATCTGCCTCAGGGGCATCGGATGGCGCTATTTTTATTTCCGTGATGGGTGGTGAAGGGGATTATACTTACCAATGGACAAATGATAAAGGTGTAATAGTGGGGACTACACAGGATTTGGAAGGTGTGGAGCAGGGCGCTTATGAATTATGTGTCACAGATATGAACGGATGTGTCCTGTGTCAGACTTTCTCCATCCTGATAAATGCCCTATCTCCAACATGGCGTGATGAGGTTCGGGTGTATCCTAGTCCGGTTCGGGATATCCTGTCGATTTCTTTACCTGAGGGCCAGCCCTATTATGTTGAAGTCTACTCCGCATTGGGGGTCGGGTATTACCGGCAACTTGCTTCGGGCGTTCTGTGGCAGATTCCTGTAGAAACCTGGCCTTCCGGCATGTACTGGTTAATCGTGAGAAACGAAAAAGGTCAAATGGGTACGTATAAATTCATCCGATGAGGGTGAAGTAGATCCGGGAGGTTTCCTAAAGAAGAGAGGAAGGCCATCCCGGGTGTATATATGCTCCGCTACTATGATCGGAGGAGCCCAAGGGCATCTGCTCATTCTGTTGCAACACTAAGGATAGTGGCCGGGGATAGTAGATACGACCCTTATACGGTACAAGATTTCTTGTTGCGGGGATCCTGCCTTGGGTGCCCCGCAAGCTAAATGACCTAGACCCCACCACCACCCTTCGGCTATCCCATCTGATTAGGGCATCCGGAGGGCATGGTAGGGTACAAAG
>JBBQMA010000112.1:0-7502 GCA_038328415.1 Chitinophagales bacterium
GTCAATGCTATTGTGACGGTTAAGTAGCCGTTATTTTTTCTCAAATCGAAAAAGAAATTCTGCGTATGGCCATAGCTATATAAAGGATTTATTTTGAAGATATGATGCAAAAGAACAAGACTTGGGCGGTCTAAAATAGTGTTGACATGACACTAGAGGTAAAACCTGCGCAAAGCTTCTCTGACCGAGCCCGCAGCAAGGAGCGCCTCCCGTGCTGCGTCTTCGTCCATTCCAAGTTGGTACATCAGCATCTTTGTGCCGCGTGCCTCCAGTTTGGCATTGGTAAGCTGCATGTCCACCATCCGATTATCTTCTACACGACCCATGCGAATCATCGTAGCTGTACTAATCATATTGAGAACCATCTTTTGCGCAGTTCCCGCCTTTAACCTCGTACTCCCAGTCAGTAATTCCGGTCCTGTAACCACGACAATCGGATAGTCTGAAACGTCAGCTATCCGTGCGTTGGGATTACAGGTAATACAAGCTGTTATGATACCGTTTGACTGGCAAGCATTAAGCCCATGGACTACATAGGGTGTAGATCCGGAAGCTGCAATTCCAATGACAATATCGCCGACTGCAGCGCCATCTCTGGTCAAATCCTGCCAAGCGAGGAGCTCACTGTCTTCAGCTCCTTCCACTGCTTTTCGGATAGCCGCATCGCCACCTGCAATAATTCCTGTCACCCAATTGGAGGGGACACCAAAGGTGGGAGGGCATTCTGATGCATCCAACACACCCAGCCGGCCACTCGTACCTGCCCCAATATAATACAATCGGCTCCCTTGCTCCATCCGGGCTACGATTACTTCGACCAGAGCTTCAATAGCTGGCAATACTTTCTCCACCGAATGGGCCACCGTTTGATCCTCCCGATTCATCGCTTCCAATATCTCCTTTGAGGACCATGTCTCCAGGTGACGATAGGACGAAGGACTTTCTGTTATCTTTTCCATAAATAGAATTTCAGCAGTAAAGGGTGTGAAAATTGGTCACCCTAATCCTGCGTATCAGGCTCCAAATTAGGCCAATGGGTCGAAAAATGGCTAAACTTCATTGTTTATCGAAAATAATTAAATATTCATCGATTTTTTAAACCAAACTTATTGACAATATAATAGTATTGCAATATCATTTTAATATCACAAATCATGAATGAAAAAACATCCAAACCTTTATCCGGCTACCTGATGATCTTCGTACTTTTAGCCCTTTTCGGATTAACTACCTTTCTTTTAATCCAAAGCGTATTTATCCCTGCTGTCATAATTGGTGTGATTGCAATGGTCATGCTCGGCGGCTTCTTTTTCATCAACCCAAATGGGTCTGCAGTGATGACACTCTTTGGGGAGTACAAAGGAACCGTTCGCCAAAATGGTTTTTATTGGGTCAATCCGTTCTACGCCCGAAAAGCAATTTCCTTAAGGGCACGAAACTTTGATTCGGAGCGACTCAAGGTCAATGATAAAATGGGTAACCCTGTCCTTATTTCGGTAATCCTGGTATGGCGTGTCCAGGAAACATACCGTGCTGCATTTGATGTTGATAATTATGAAAGCTTCGTAAAGGTCCAGACCGACTCCGCCGTCCGGAAACTTGCCGTAAAATATCCCTATGACAATTTTGACGATGATCAGACTGAAATAACACTGCGCTCCGGGCTTGAGGAAGTAAACCACAACCTTGAAAATGAGCTACATGAACGTTTGTCTATTGCGGGTATTGAAGTCATTGAGGCGCGTATCGGATACCTTGCTTACGCGCCGGAAATCGCCAGCGCCATGTTGAAAAGACAACAAGCCGAAGCAATTGTTGCTGCCCGGTTAAAAATCGTAGAGGGAGCAGTCGGTATGGTTGAAGAGGCGCTCAAGCTGATGAGCAGCAAAAACCTGATTGACCTGGATTCTGATAGAAAAGCCGCAATGGTTAGCAATCTGATGGTGGTACTATGCGGAGACCATGAAGTAGCACCTGTGATCAATACAGGCACTCTACATCAATAAGCGTAGCTACTGGAACCTATGGAAAAAAAGAAGTTTGTATTGCGTATTGACTCAACAACTATGGCCGCCCTCGAAAAATGGGCGGCCGATGAGTTTCGCAGTGTCAATGGCCAACTGGAATGGATCATCACCCATTACCTCCAAGAAAAAGGCAGGGTTGCCACAGATAAAATGAAAAGTCAGGAATCTAAAAAGCCGACAAAAGACAGTTAATGATCGTAAATTGTGCCCGTCCAGAAGGTGGTACACGTTCTATTTCAAGCGTTCCTTTTTCCCTGGTTATTTTATAAGACACCACTTTATATTTCATTATATGCATTGCAAACCTTTCATGTTCAGTCGTCTTGTCCTAGTCATCGCCATTCTCACATTCTCCATTCCACTTTGGAGTCAACTTATTCCTGCATTTCCAGGTGCAAAAGGCTTTGGTGCCGGAGCTACTGGTGGCCGTGGTGGAAACGTAATCTATGTCACTAATCTCAACCCCTCCGGCCCCGGATCATTACAGGCGGCTCTGGAAATGCCAGGTCCATCCTACATTCTTTTCCAGGTAAGTGGTACAATCCCGGCAACCATGGAGATCCCTCCCGGAACAACTAATATCACCATTGCCGGCCAGACTTCTCCCAATGGCATTATCCTTCGCGGACTTTCCGCCTACAATGATGAACAGCCGACCGCTTCCAACCTCATCATCCGGCACCTGCGTTTAAGACCCGGCGACCAGAGTCTCTACCCTACCCCCAACTGGATCTCAGGGGATGGATTGACCCTGGGGGGCGTCCACAATGCGATCATTGACCATTGCTCCATGGCCCATGCTGATGACGAAGCCGTAGACATTTCCCGCAGTTCAGCTATTTCCATTCAGCATTGTCTGTTCGCAGAGACACTGGGTGAACACGGCTATCTCGGTGGTATGCTCATTAACTATTCCTCCCCGCAGAGTCGGCTGGACAGTCTAAGTATCCTTTACAACAATTGGAACCGGATGGGTGGCCGGATGCCGGAAATCTCCTGTGAAAGTCCGGCCTGTAATAACTATCGTATTCATATCGAAATGGTCTCCAATCTGATGTGGGACCCTCAGATTGAGACATGGTACACTGGCGAAACCGGTGTAGGAGCGAATGGCGTGTTTTATGTCACTATGAATATCCTTGATAATTTAAGCGTTGCCCGGCCGAATTATACAAACGGTATGTTCGCTCACGGATTATTGGACATTGCACCGAACCATTTATACGTCAACGGAAATCACTTGAATCTCTATCCCGGCTCATATGATCTGGAACTATTTTACTGCTGCAATGACTTCGACATAAACGGTCCAAATCTGGACAATGGCATCTGTCAATTAGATTTGGTACCAAATCAATTTCCTGTAAAACAAGGCATTCCTGTCGATGAACTGAGTTCATATATCTACACCAATACGGGAGCATTCCCCAGAGATCCAATGGATAACAGGCTGCTAAGCGCATTGCAAACCAATACCTTTGATCCAACCGATGTCAATCAGGCGGCAGCCGATGATGCATTCGACATACCAAACGACACAAGCCATCCAGTAGACATGGATCTTGATGGCATGCCCGATTCATGGGAGATATATCATGGTCTAAATCCGGCGGTTCAGGACCACAATGGTCTGAATTTATCCAAGGGGCTAGCCGGAATAGAAGGCTACACCAATCTAGAATGTTATCTGAATTGTCTATCAGATTTTCTGGTTACAGGCCTGGACCAATGTGGGCTAAGTTCCGCCATTTATCACCAATTTGATGTTGCCGAAGTATCGATTCATCCTAACCCAGCAAGAGAAAGCATTCGCATTGACCATAAAATGGCTTCTATCGCTCAAATGGAGATGATCAATTTTCTAGGCGAGCCTGTTATGACTGCTCGAATAGCGTCATCACAAACTATAATTCCTCTTGAATCGCTTGCGAAAGGTCTGTATACAGTGGTGCTTAAGAGCGTTGAAGGCCAGATAATATACTCCGCTGTCCTATGTAAACTATAAGGGCGCTGATTAGGGCTACTGAGCCATTTGGATAAATGTTGGGAAGTCTGACAGGCTATCTATTCGGATATCTTCTATCCCGGTAGCCTCCCCGATCTTTACTGTGACCATGCCCAACCTGCGTCCAAACTGGATATCGCTGCGACTATCACCAACTATAACCGACCTTGAAAAATTAATCTCAGGAAATTCCTCAATGGCCTGGAAGGCCATCCCGGGCAATGGCTTTCGACAAATGGGGTGGTCGCCAGCCAATTCGGGACAGAAATAAATGGAATCAATGATTATCTGGTGTTTCGCCAGTTCATCAGTCATTCGATGATGAACGACCGACAAATCTTGCGAAGTCATGATCCCTTTTCCAATTCCCTGCTGGTTGGTCACCACTACAATGCGTCCAAATAATGGCCGAAGATTTTTGAGCGCATTTACCACGCCGGGAAGAAAGACAAATTGTTCAGGTTTTTGGATATAGCCCCCCATGATTCGGTCGTTAATCACCCCATCACGATCCAGAAACAAGGTCCAGGATTGGTCTATTTCGACAAGTCCATGATCCAATAGTTCAGCTTTGGGACAGCCACTCACTTCCCCATTAGAAATAGCTACATCAAAACACGATGATAAGGTCAAAAGGGGCGTTTCACCCCCGAGATGGTCCACTACCTTGCGGTCAATAACCATAGTTCCATTCCAATACCATCTTTTTTTTTCACAATTTTGATGGCCCGCAAAATGGACACGCCCCTGTGCATTAAGCGTTAGCTGCTGCTTATTATCAATTTTTACCGGACTCAGACTAATCGTGTAGCCTGAGGCACATGCCCGATGCACGTCAAGCAATGGGACAAGGTCTTCACCACTAAACATTGAATGATGTATGATCAAAAGGGAATGAACCTCCAGCATTTCCATCGTTTGACCCAATTGCCAGAATGAAGGTTCTTCGTTGACAACGTCTTCATTGAAATGAAGCACCAAACTATCGCCATCACCATTAAAAGACGATACTGATCCTGTGGAGCTATGAAAAACCGCAATCTGGTCAATACCTATCTCCTTCAGTGCTTCCCGTTTGGGTGCGATCCAGTTTGTAACGCGATCAGGATGTAATTTCTGATCGTTGTTTAATATGAACAATGCGGCTATGGCATTCATGGCTGTGAAAAAATACGGCTTTCTGTAAGTTCACATAAAATATGCCCTATAAGCATGTGGCACTCTTGAATACGCGGCGTATCCGTTGACGGAATGTTGATCAGATAATCACAATATTCGGTCATTTGCCCACCAGTTTGTCCTGTAAAGCCCACGGTGATCATCTGTTTTTGCCGTGCATCTTCCAAAGCGCGAAGAATGTTTCGCGAATTGCCACTAGTGGACAGGACTACAAGGACATCACCTGCCTGGCCCGATGCTCTAACCATTCGGGCATACACCTCATCAAAGCTGTAATCATTCGCAACCGCCGTGAGATAAGACGTATTCACATGAAGAGCTTCTGCCGGGAGGGGTTCGCGATCAAAGTAATATCGCCCGCTGAGCTCAGCCGACAAGTGCTGGGCATCGGCAGCACTGCCTCCATTGCCACAAAAGAGCATTTTATGACCGGTCTGAAAAGCGCTAACCCAAACCTGAGCTACCTCTTCAATCCGACCCAACAAAATCGGATCAGCAAGGATTTCTTGTCGGAGCCGTATACTTTCTATGATTGCCTTTTGCATATGGAGCTCCATCTGAACAGATTTTGGGTCAAAAATAGAGAACGCCACGCCAACAGCCTAAGTTTATCACTCTTTCCGCGACAAGTTGATATACTCAAAGCTTTAAAAGCCTACTTCAAATGTTAAAATTTTGAATTGATATTCAATTAATAAATATGTGTTTATGGCGATATTTGCAACAAATCAAATACAAATGACCCCGATTTTTGTTAAAAATTTACAACTATGCTTTTACACATCGCCCATTGGGCAAAAGATCATCGGCTTTCAGCTCGTTTAGTCATCGTGTTAACACGAATTATCTTTCTGCTTGTACCAATTATCCTCGGATTGTTTCTTTGGCAGCCGCAAATGATGAGAATGGAATGGCTAAATTATTCAGGAGCTGCCTTGTTTTTCTTGGGTATCGCCTTATTTCCGAAGGGAATTCATGTAGCTAATTTTTACCAAAGGGTCGGATCTCATGCCTTAATGACAGTGGGCTATATCGGGGTTTTATTTTACTTCGGATTAGATCTGGCTCGTATCTATGAACCTTTAACGCAGGTTGCATCACCTGTGGAAGCTCGAACAGTAGCGCTAGGGCCAGCACACAATCCTGAAATTCAGCCCTCGCTAACAACTTCATTACTGGCAAAACCGCTCAAGTGGCTCTATCAGAAATCGGCTACCTTTAAAAAAGAAGCATCCACTGGCTCCAAGGCGGGGGCTATAATCTTTGGACTAATACTCATATTCCTTGGACTTCTCCTCTTTTCAGCAGCATCATGTGGTCTATCTTGTGGTATTGCTGATACCAGTACAGTCATGATGTTATTAATGTCCATTGCGATTATTGTGGGTGGTATTTTTCTAATTATTGTGGGCGTTGCGAGACCCTCCCAAGGCAAAAAATCGAAAACACCTATCGTACCTGATGACTCCACCATTCAAATGTGACAATTTGCCTATTTTAGATCAGCCTCTTTGTCTAATTGGATAAGGAATGGAGAATAGCTTTTTCTTGCTATTGACACACCCATATATTCGCGCTTGACGCTCCTCATACCTGCATTCGAAAACCAGATGCAAGTATGTGGTATTCTACGCGAATCATCTCATCGTTTTATTGCTAGGGAATAGCGGGCAAGGCCGACGGCAACCAGCAGAGTACCTTATCTTTGTTGCAATGCAGAAGACACACATCGTCCTACTAGGTCCGGCTTGGCCCTATCGCGGCGGACCGGCATTGTTTATGACGTTTTTGTACGAGTCGCTCATCCAGGATTATCGGGTAGATTTTGTGAATTTCAAGATGATGTATCCCAGCCTGCTTTTCCCTGGGACCACGCCATTGGACCTCAGTCAGGAATACTATCAAAAACTACCTGGTCCAAGATTATTACACAGTCTGAATCCATGGTATTGGTGGAAAACAGCTCAACACATCCGTCGTCTCAATCCGGATCTTATCGTATTTGATTGGTACCAGCCATTTTTTGGACCCATGTATTTTGGAATTGGCTGGTTTTTGCCACGAATACTTCGCAAACGTATCATTTTCATTACAGAAAATGTCATTTCACATGAGGCCCGAAAAGTGGACCATTTTCTTACCCGGCTGGGACTTTATTGGTCGCAAGCTTTTTTGGCCTTATCCGGTATAGTTGCGTCTGACCTGCGATCCTTTTCTGGCAATAGTCCAATTTTTCGGTCAGAGCTTCCTATTTTTAAAGGCTACCGCAATGATCCGGATCAAACGGCAAC
>JBBQMA010000113.1:0-7477 GCA_038328415.1 Chitinophagales bacterium
TTTCATTGCCTCCTGCTTTGGAACAGGAGACCAGACCTCCAGCAAACAGTGCAAATAAGGCCAGACTGAAGAGTCCAAAATTATATGTTTTGCTTTGCATACTAAGCTGAATTAAATGGTTTTAGTGTGCACTTCCTCAGCACCTGTTTTTTGAAAAAAGGCTTTTAGCTGATCAATGGTGCTATCCTGAGCATGTGCAGTATTAAATGCGATGCAAAATTTATCATCCGATATCCGATCATCAAGTACGGCATTTGTAACACCTGGACCTAAGCCACAAACGGTGTAAAAAGACACAACCATGCCTATTGCTGCAAAAAGCACCGTCAATTCGAAGGTGATTGGAATGAAGGCAGGAACAGACCAATAGGGTTTACCGCCAAATATTATAGGCCAATCACGCGTAAAAATCCAGGTCATCGCAAGAAACGCTGTAAGGGTGCCCATTGACCCGAAAATAAAACCTGCAATGTGCAAACGAGATTCCTCGAGATGCAATACCTTGTCTAATCCATGTACAGGAAAGGGTGTATACACATCCATGATATCCAAATGCTGTGCATTTGCCTCTTCGATAGCTTTCATCAGCACCTCTTCATCGTTGTATAGTCCGAAAAGGACTTCTTTGTGTTGTTGCTTCATGGTCTCAGGTCTACAGATTAATGAGCATTTTCGTTATGAACTTCTTCCTTGAGCGTGTGAACTGCCTTAGGCCCAACATATTGATCGCCTGCCGTTTTTAGAATGTGTTTTACCTCTGCAATGGCCACAACAGGTGCTACCCGCGTGAATGCCAGATACAACGTAAAAAAGATTCCAAGTGACCCAACATATATACCAATCTCCACCCATGTAGGTGTGTAATAACTCCAACTGGATGGCAGGTAATCTCGTGCAAGGGTCGTGGCTATGATAACAAATCGCTCAAACCACATTCCAATATTTACGAAAATAGACATCAGGAAAGTCCAAAAAATAGACCTCCGTATTTTCTTTATCCAGAATATTTGTGGGGAAAGCACATTGCAAGCCATCATTCCAAAATAGGCCCACCAATAAATACCAAAGGCTCTATTGAAAAAAGCAAACTGCTCATAGATGTAGCCGGAATACCATGCAATAAATAACTCCGTCAGATAGGCTACACCAACGATCGTTCCGGTAAGCAGGATGACCTTATTCATCGACTCAATATGATTGACCGTGATGTATTGCTCCAGATTGAGGATTTTTCGAGTCATAATCATCAACGTTTGTACCATGGCAAAACCGGAGAAGATTGCACCCGCTACAAAATAGGGCGGAAATATGGTCGTATGCCAACCAGGTATAACTGATGTAGCAAAGTCAAAACTTACAATAGTGTGTACGGATAAAACGAGGGGAGTGGCTAGACCGGCAAGAATTAACGATAAAGACTCCCAACGCTGCCAATGTTTAGCTGACCCTGTCCAACCAAAAGAAAGAAAATTGTACACTTTCTTGCGAAATCCAGATGCACGATCACGAACTGTTGCAAAATCGGGAACAAGACCCGTGTACCAAAACAATAAAGAAACGGTGAAATAGGTACTAATTGCGAAAATATCCCAAAGGAGAGGAGAATTAAAATTAACCCACAATGGACCACGGGTGTTGGGATACGGGAACATGAAAAAGTCAAACCAAGGACGCCCCGTATGGATAGCCGGAAACAGACCCGCACACATAACGGCAAAAATAGTCATAGCTTCTGCAGCTCGGTTTACTCCGGTACGCCACTTCTGGCGGAATAGAAGCAGAATGGCAGAAATAAGTGTTCCCGCATGACCAATACCGATCCACCAAACAAAGTTGGTAATATCATACCCCCACCCGATCGTACGATTCAGATTCCAGGATCCAATACCAAACCAAACAGTCCATGCTATGGAAAATAATCCAAAAGTCATGACTATCACAGATACAAGAAAAGCCGTTATCCAGGCCAATCCAGGTGCTTTTTCAGTTGGGGTACACAAGTCTTCCGTGATATTGTGGTAAGACTTGTTCCCTTCGATTAAAGGCAACCTTACAGGAGAAATAGGCGTGTGCATATAATCCTTGCTTTTAGCGTTTTCAATTAGCTTTCAAGGGACGCATCCCGGTTAAGCACTTTTGCCTGATAATTCACAGATGGGCGAGTATTTACCTCTTCCAGTACCTGGTAAACTAATGGCGATTCCAAATTTTTATTGAGTTGACTTTCTTTGTTGTTAAAGTCGCCGAACGTAATGGCACCTGTAGGACAAGCTGTCATACAAGCTGATTTAACATCCCCATCCCGAAGCAGACGACCCTCCTTTTTTGCAGTAAGTTTGCCTTCCTGAATCCGCTGGACGCAGAAACTGCATTTCTCCATTACACCCCTTGAACGCACTGTGACATCCGGATTCAATACCATTCGTGTCAGATTATCTGCTCCAAATGGCGTTTCTTCATTGGTCAACCTCGGTTCATTCGCAGGGAAAAGATCCGCCTTAGTATAGTCGAGCCAATTAAAGCGACGCACCTTATAAGGACAGTTATTCGCACAATAACGTGTTCCTATGCAGCGATTATAAGCCATCTGGTTAAGACCTTCTGAACTGTGGTTCGTTGCGGAGACCGGACATACGTTTTCACAAGGTGCATTATCACAATGCTGGCACATCATGGGCTGGTAAACGACATTCGGATTTTCTAATTCACCATAAAAATAGCGGTCTATCCGAAGCCATGTCATCTCGTGATGTCTAAACACCTCCCGTTTACCAACTACAGGAACATTATTTTCCGCAATACATGCCACTGAGCAGGCACCGCAACCAATACAGGCGGATAAATCAATATGCATTCCCCAATGGTGTCCCATTGCATACACATCATCATAACTTGGGTATAATGTCTTATCATTCAGGAACTGAAACTCTTCCCGCTTACGTACAATCTTTTCACCCAGTTGTTTTACATCAGCGAGATTACCCTGGAAGATAACGGAGCGATTCACCAATGAACCCTGGTAACCTTCTCCAATTGTGGCAATTGTTTTTTCGTCCACATTGATGGTTTTACCGGATTTTGTGTCCTTTCCGGTCACACCCATCGTGTGGTGGTGCTGCACACAAGCAAACTCCTTATCACTGCCTGTCTTCTCGCCAATGGTGACATCGCCGCTGTAATAGGTAGCATAGCCATTAGTATCACTGGAGAGCCATTCTTGCACATCCGTACCTATTCCAAGGCCAGCTGTACCTGCCACCCTCCGGCCATAACCGAGAGCAATTGCATATGTACCGGGAGCAAGCCCAAACTGGTGAACAATAGTTGCCGACCGGCTTACACCATTAATATCGACCTTGACAATATCACCGTCTTTGAGACCTTTAAAGTAAGTATAACTATTGCCCCCTTCCCATGTGAGTGGCACAAATAAATAATTGCCCCAAACACAACGAGTGACCGGGTCGGGCATTTCCTGTAACCATGGGTTGTTAGCAAACTGACCTGCCCCCATATTTATCGACTCAAAAAAGACAATTTCGTCTCCATTGGATGGTTTGGAAATGCCTTCTGAAATCAAAGCTGTATCGACACTGGATACACCCGAAAAGGAAGGTGCAGATAAAGTGAGCACGCCATCATGCAGCCCATTATCCCAGAAGCTATTAAATGTTGCAAATGCAGACTGTCGCGCAAAGAATTCGCGTTGCCAGACCGCTTTGACATAATCATAATAGGGTTGGTCGGACGTCGCAGACAGATTAGGACTTTCGGCCCACAATAACAGGCTTTCTTCCCACTGTCTACTCTTGAAAAGCGGCGCTATAGTCGGTTGTAAAAGGTAAACCTGATCAGCTTTGGGCTGTGCATCACCCCAAGATTCCAGATTGTGGTTGGCAGGTGTAACAAAATCACAAAGCGCACCAGTCTCGTCTAGGTTGATGTTGCAAGATATCCTTGTCTTAACCTTAGCCAGTGCCTGAGAAAATGCGACACTATAAGCTGAATCAAAGGCAGGATTGCCATCCAGAACAATCAGCGTATTAATGTTGCCTCCAGCCATATCGGCAACTAACTGCTTTAGGTCTTTGTCGTTGCCCTGGCGCTGCAAGGAATGGTCATTTAAAGTGACTGTAGTACCAACATTACCCAGCAATTCATTGATGCGTACGATCAGGATTTGCTCTGCAGGATTATTGGAGCCACTGACAACCAGTGATTGGCCGCTTTGAGCTACAAGCTGACCTGCTGCCTTCTTGAGTGAAGCAGAAGCCTTTGCATTTATTTCCGGTGCAGAAACTGATGCGGCACCTTTGGCCTTTGCAATTTCGTTATACAATAACGCGATGGCCGCACCTTGTTCGGATGGTTTGATAATTATCCGATGATCCGCGTTCGAACCAGTCATGGAAATGAAGCTCTCTACCTGATAATGCCTGGACATCTGCGCATTCGCTGTATCCTTAATCTTTCTGCCTGCAGCATAGGCATTTGCATATTCTACTGGAGATATCCAGGTACCAAGAAAGTCGGCACCAAAACTAACTATGGTTTTCGCTTTGTCAAAATGATATGATGGTATAGCGCGTATCCCATAGGTGGCCTGTTGCGCATCCAATAATCCGGATGCAGAAATGGGATCATATTGGATCCAGACCGTTCCTGGATATTTAGCAATAAATTCGTTGATAGCGGCCCGGCCGGAAGGACTTAAAACAGTTCTGGATAACAGTCGCGCTGAACCACCAGCTGCAAGGGACTCACGAATTGATTTATCAATGGAAGCCCAATCTGAGGCAGTAACCTTTCCATTTGCCACCTTACCCGGTCCCTGTAAACGATAGGTATCATAAAGAGATAAAACAGCAGCTTGTGCTCTGGCACTGGTGCCCCCTTTGGTAAGAGGCGAAAGGGCATTGCCCTCCACTTTAATAGGACGGCCTTCCCTTGTTTTTACCAAAACAGGAACAATATCTCCGCCATCCAGGATTGCGCTGGCATAATAAGCTGCGACACCCGGAACAATAGCATCGGGTTTTACAACATAAGGGATCGCCTTTTTAATGGGTATTTCACAACTTGCAGCGACAGTAGCCGCTCCAAGACTGAAACCTAAAAATTTTAGAAAATCTCTGCGAGAAGTTTCTAGCCGAGCCATTTGGTCATCGACTGCGAGTTCTTCCATCACAGATGTTTCCGGAAACTCCCGGCGCGCCGCTTCCAAAATCTCCGGCTCATTCCGAAGATCCTGTGCACTGATCCACATTTCCTTGTTAGGCTGCTTCATAGAAGGGTGGTATTGCTAATCAATTGTGATTACGAAATTAATAATGGCATTTTTGACATTCTGTACCGCCTATTTCTTCGACAGTGACTTTGTCCCGTTTCCCTGATGCCAATTCTTTATGGTATTGTTCGTAGGATTTGTAGTATTCGTTGTCGGCGAACTTGACTTCGGTTTGGCGGTGACAGTTGATACACCATCCCATTGAAAGGGTAGAATATTGTTTTACGACACCCATTTCTTCCACCTTACCATGACATTGCTGGCAATTGACCTTCCCGACTGACACGTGCTGCGCATGATTAAAATAGACATGATCCGGGAGATTGTGGATGCGCACCCATTCGATAGGTCCGTATAAATCCGACTTGCTTTCATTGGTCAGCGCATTAACAATATCTTCCCATTGTTGCTTGACAATTTTTTCACCCTTATTATCAATGGCTACTAATTCCTTATCAGCAACATACGAATCGGACATCCACTTTTTATAAATCTGTTCGACTTCAGCCTGTGGAAGATTCTGATAATTTTCGATGTATTTATCAGTTACAGGATCAAAACCTACAGAAACAAAAATCTTAGTTAATTCTGCAGTTCCGTACATCGATCCCTTTTTGATGGCTTTATGACAATTCATGCATGTGTTAGTAGACGGAATGGTAGCCTGTTTGCTTCGGCGTGCACCATCATGACAATACTGGCAATCGATTTTATGCACACCTGCATGAGTGGCATGTGAGAATTTAATGGGCTGTTCAGGCTCATAATTTTGTTGTCGACCAAACCCAACTGCATTATTCACAGTAGTATAACCTCCGAGCACTATCAAAGCAAAAAGAACAAAAGCGATCACGGAACGTGATGTTAGAATCTGACTAAGCGTTTGTCTTGGAAGATTTGTTTCACCTGAGGCCACCCGGTTCATGTGGTCCAAATTGCTAATTATGCGTGCCATCACCAGGGCAATCAGCGCCAATAACAGGGCGAGCGACCCATAAATCAAGCCGTAATTAGTGCTTGGCTGAGGAGCTGCAACTAAAGCACCACCAGCAGGAGCAGCAACACCACCTTCCTTCCCTGTATAGACGGCATCAACGTAGGTCAGAATGGAGGCAATTTCATCATCCGTCAGGTTGGGAAACGGGTTCATCAAGACCTTATTCCCATCATTATATAATGCTAAAGCATATGGATCTCCAGTATTGATAACAGCCTGACTATTTCGAATCCAGGAGTACAATACAGTCTCCTTTCCCGCCCAGCGGTCCAGTACACCTCCCAATGCAGGTCCTGTAAGCTTATCTTTCATGTTGCGATTGTGGCACTGGGCACAATTCGCTTTGAATAGTTGCTTTCCGACGTCAACGGACACCTCTCCGTTAACGGAGATCGCACTCAATAGGAAGGCAATCAGTACTAAAGGCTTGGAAATGAATTGCATATTCACCATACGTGGGAATTGTCATTTTTTTGTCACGGCAAAAATACAATTAGGATTGACCCATACCAATTAAAGATGAAATCCTTTCATTATTTAGATGCATTCTAAATTATTAAATAGAAACTTTTGCTTTAATATGGGGATGAGGATCATAGTTTTTTAGCTGAATATCATCAAAATCAAAACCAAAGATATCGTTCACCTCAGGATTCAATGTTAAAGTAGGAAGCTCTTTACAGGGGCGGCTTAGCTGTAACTTAGCTTGGTCAATATGATTGTTATAAAGGTGTACATCACCAAAGGTGTGTATAAAATCGCCGGGATGGAGTCCGGAAGCTTTTGCCATCATTAACGTAAGCAATGCATAGGAAGCAAT
Source organism: Chitinophagales bacterium (assembly GCA_038328415.1). Taxonomy (GTDB): domain Bacteria; phylum Bacteroidota; class Bacteroidia; order Chitinophagales; family Saprospiraceae; genus JAGNXB01. The sequence continues at coordinate 7,105 of JBBQMA010000113.1, forward strand.
ATTAAAAGGTACCCCAAGAAATACGTCTGCAGACCGCTGATATAGCTGACAAGACAACCGTCCTTCACTGACATAAAACTGGAACAGGCAGTGGCAGGGACTGAGCGCCATCTTTTCCAAATCACCCACATTCCATGCGGACACAACCATCCGACGGGAATCAGGCTGTTCGCGCAATAATCGCAACACATCCACAATCTGATCATGCGTGCGACCATCTGCTCCGGTCCATGAACGCCACTGATGGCCATATACCGGCCCTAATTCACCTAGCTCGTCGGCCCACTCATTCCAGATCCGGACGCCGTGGTCTTGCAGATATTTGACATTCGTATCCCCCTTCAGAAACCAGAGAAGTTCATACACGATCGAT
>JBBQMA010000114.1:0-7424 GCA_038328415.1 Chitinophagales bacterium
GAAATTACCGAGCGGGTACATTCCAAAGAGGCTGTAACAAATGCACAAAATGTATCCCAGTTATTATTCCATCCCAAAGCAGATGCCAGCTTTTTGGAGGGCCTGAGTCCTACTGAATTACGCATGGTTCGAGACGAATTGCCCGGATTCACAATTCCCAGAAGTTTACTGGACGGAGCAGGTGTAGATATTGCAGAGCTGCTATCCACTTCGACTTCAATATTTTCATCAAAGAGTGAAGTTCGACGAGCTATTACAAATAATGCGATAAGCATCAACAAACGAAAAGTTACTTTGCTGGAACAACGCATCCAGGTCAGTGATTTACTTCATGATCAATACATAATGGTTGAAAATGGGAAGAAAAACAAATATCTTATTGAAATCAACTAAATCAATTCTATGAAACCAAGTTTGGTCATTTTAGCTGCTGGCATGGGTAGCCGCTATGGAGGGTTAAAGCAAATAGACGGTGTGGGACCTCACGATGAAACTATTATTGAGTACTCTATTTTTGATGCACTTAAGGCGGGCTTTGGAAACGTCATCTTTGTTATCCGTAAAGACATTGAGGATGCATTTAAAGATCGATTTGAAAAAATTAGGCCCCCGGAAGCTACATTTCAATATGTCTTTCAGGAATTGGATTCCTTTACGGCCGGAAAAGAAATTTCACAACGGATGAAACCCTGGGGAACTGCTCATGCCGTACTTGCCGCCAAAGATTTAGTCAATGAACCATTTGCTGTGATCAATGCCGATGATTATTATGGCAGTGATGCGTTTGGGATCATGGCCGAATGGCTAACTGCATCATCTACTCCTGAACATTTTTCAATGATCGGTTATTCCCTGGCCAACACCTTATCTGAATATGGATCGGTATCGCGTGGTGTTTGTTCTCTCAACAAGGATGGCTTTCTCAATCAAGTAGATGAACGGACCCAAGTACAGTGGAAGGGCAAAACGATTGTTTATGTGCAGGATGAATTGATCCACCCAGTCGATCCGTATAGTGCCGTCTCGATGAATTTCTGGGGACTCCATCCTTCCTTATTTAAGGCGCTCGAAACACGCTTCCATCAATTCATAGATGAAACCAAAGATAATCCTAAAGCAGAATTTTTTATCCCCCTCATCATACAGGAACTAATTGATACACGGCAGGTTAAAGTCTCGGTCTTGCCTTGCAATGACAAATGGTATGGCGTGACATACAAAGAGGATAAACCGATGGTCCAGTCTGCTTTTTTGAACATGGTTGAAGCGGGTCGTTATCCCTCGCCGCTGTGGTCTTCTTTAAAGGAATAGGAACCAACCTTAACAAGGTAATTTCTATTAACCGATTTGCTGAGATTTGGCCTTTCCCAAAAAAAAAGGCTTGCCGAGGCAAACCCTTTGAGCCACCCAGCGGACTCGAACCGCCGACCTACGCATTACGAATGCGTTGCTCTACCAACTGAGCTAGGGTGGCAAAAGCGCCATTAATGCGCATCTATGTCTTTATGGGATCATTCAACGATTACATTGCATCAAATCCCAAAACTTCTTATCTCCTCAAACCCTTGAACTACTTGTAAAGGTGAGAGGATTAGAATATCCTGCCTTTACGTACCGTGCTACCAGGACGTGCTACCACTACTGGGTGTTTATTTCTGGTGCACTTGTTTATCGCATACTTCTAAAGCTCTTTTTACCAGCAGAATGAATATAATAAAAAACAATCATGATAAAAACGGGATACAAAGAAAAGGCTTTTTTACGTTTAAAACAAGCCTCCTTTGCCGCACAAATACTTAGGCAAAAGCTATGCCAACACATGAGCAAATTTTATCAAACACCTATCGCCTTCCAAGTCTGATTGAACATGTTACAACCAATCAATTTCCCCAGTATCTTTTAGATTACTTATAGACGGGGGTTAATATCCCAACGATGCTTACCTTCATCAGTCAGTTACCTCACCTCAAGGAGACCTTCAATTACAACCAATGATCCTATTACATAGTGCTGACTGGCATTTAGGTAAACGATTGGAGAATTATCCACGTTTGCCGGAGCAGCAGGAATTTCTGGAGGAATTCTGTACGATAGCCGATCGTGAAAAACCGGATGTCATCCTGTTAGCAGGGGATATATTTGATCACTTTCAACCATCGAATGATGCTGCCGAATTATTTTATCAAACACTTGCCAAATTATCATGTTCCGGCGAAAGGCCCGTCATTGTTATTGCAGGCAATCATGATTCCCCGGATCACATTCAGGCACCTGACGCATTGGCAAGCCAACTGGGAATCATTTTGATCGGATACCCCAGACAGGATGAAATAACCTATTCATCGACATCAGGATTTACGATTAGCAGTCCTGCCCCTGGGCTTGTTGAGATCCTTTTGCCCAGCCTTCCCCCATTGCGCATTATTACTACGCCCTACGCCAATGCGCTTCGACTTCGCACAGCCCTGGATGCAAATCACCCCGAATTAAGTTTGTCCGAATTGCTCCAAACACATTGGCAGGAGCTTGCCAACACCTATATGAATGACAAAGGATGCAATGTACTTATGGCACATTTATATATGGCTCAGGATCCCACCAACCCCGAACCGGAATCGGAGGATGAACGATCTATCCTTTATGTTGGAGGAATTCCAGCATTGTCTTCTAAAATAATCCCGCCTCAGGTACAATATGTAGCCCTTGGTCACCTACATAGGCCGCATGTAATTCCGCATCCATCTAACATACCTATTGTGTACAGCGGAAGTCCCCTCTCTTATTCCTTTGCCGAAGCACATCAGAAAAAACAAATAGTCCGGATAGACATCCAGCCTGAAGAAAAAGCTAAATGGAAATATATTCCATTAGCTAGTGGCAAACCATTACTTCGTTTCCAAACGGATAATGCGGACACCGCCATACAATTTCTTAATGCTCACCAGCATGCTTACGTTGAACTGACATTTATTTGTGAACTTTTTTTGCCCGCCGAAATCAAAAACCGTCTTGAATCCGCTCACCCGGGGGTATTTATCATCCCAGATATAACAGCAAGCATATCTACTACTGTTTCAGCAGGCCTTACAACACGACTTGATAATGTAGAAGATGTATTTAACATCTATTTTAAAGAACGGACGGGCAAGGAACCCAATCAAGAACTCCTAGAGTTATTTCGCGAAATGCTCAACGAAGAAGCTGAATGATACCTCATCTACTGTCACTGGAGGGTTTATACTCTTATAGAGAACCTGTTACCATAGACTTCGCCCCCCTGCTGGATGCCCATTTATTTGGAATATTTGGCGCTGTTGGCAGCGGCAAATCTTCCATCCTGGAAGCCATCACCTTTGCACTTTTTGGTAAAGTAGAGCGGCTCAATATGCGAGAAAACATGGCCGCAAATATGATCAACCTGGATGCAAGCAGAGCCAGGATTGAATTCTCCTTTGCATCACTGGTCGATAACCAAATGTATTTCATCCGTGTCATAGGTAAACGTACGCAGAAGTCTGCAGATTGGAAAAGAGAATTCTTCCGAATTGAGGAATCAACCTATATCCCTGTCGAAGAGTCGGTTATATTAAAAGCCGTAGGATTATCCTATGATCATTTTATCCGCACTGTCATCGTCCCGCAAGGACGGTTCCAGGCTTTTTTAATGCTTTCTGACAAGGACAGGACTGATATGCTTCAAGACCTGTTCCATCTAAGCCGATTTGACCTTGGTCCAAAACTTAGTCGCATGAAGGGTAAATTCCTTGGCGAAGAACAATATCTAAGCGGCCAGATAGCTTCGCTCAATGCCACACCCGACATTCCAGATGATGAACTGATACGTTCGTTAATTCACTACAAGGTAGAGTCAGAAAAAGCACAACAAAATTTGACTATCCTTGAGGTAAAGTTAGACTTGTCATCCCAATGGCTGGAATTAACGGAACAGCTTAGTGCTGAAACAATACATTTACAAAGTGCAACTACTTTATTGTCAGGCAATCAGGAAAGCCTAAAAAACCTTGAAATCCAATACCAGGTGTTCAATGCACAATGGGAATTAATGCCGGAAAGCAGGAATCAAATCAACTATGCGGAAATGGCACTTCATGTTCAATCTATCTCCGTTTCGATAGATGCACTTTCCATTTCCCTTATGCAGAACCGAGACAAAATACAGCCGGTCGCCATGGAACTAGAAATGACACAAACGGCATTGAGCAAATTAAATGATCAAAATTCCACGCATTTTAAGGACAAAGTATCTCCTGAAATAATCAGGGAAAGGCAACAGCTTAAGGACCGGTTCGAGCTCATTGCCCAAGAGCAAATTGACAGAACACAAAGAGGTAGGGCGATCGCATTGGACAAAACGCAGCAAGTAAAGCAACTCCGAGACCAGGCTTTTTCATTAGTCGCTAAGGCCGGGATAAACGTCGAGTCGAATGCAGACCTGCTTACAGGTATTGCGACAAAGCAAGCAGAACTCCAAAAGGAAATGGTTGGCTTAGAGAAGGAAATTGAAGATTTGCAAAACAAAGGAGGCTTAGACCGACTAGCTGAATCCCTACAGCACGGTGCACCTTGTCCGCTTTGCGGGTCCTTAAATCATCCCCACATTCATCAGTCCAAGGCAATTCTAAAACAACTCGATGAGATCAAGCGGCTGCTCAATAAAACCCGAGATAATGATCGCCTGCTCCAACAATCTAAGCAATTACTGGCCCAGGAACCATCGGTTGCATCTGGTTTTGACAATCAATTAACGCTACTGCGAGTCGATTACCGAAACGCTGAAGAAAAAAACAAGATAGATCTTGAACTTCTCAAGACCTGGGGTATGGATGTGCTAAGCATAGATTCATGGCTAAATAAGCAAAGTGCCTTGGATATCAACATTCAACGCATTCAAAAAGATATCCAATCCTTGAATAGTAAATTAAGCGAGATTCAGAAAAATTTTGATCAACTACAGATGCAGATACAGGAATCTACGCATCGCTTAACAACATTGAACGTAGAAAGGACTACACTATTGAATCAAATACCAATCCATGTACAAACTAAATTGTTAGCAACTTCTGAGGCGGATCTTCGGGCCTACATCAATGGTGAATCTTTGCGATTGGCTGAATTATCAATACATTTTCAGACATCATCGAAGGCAAGAGAACATCACATGCAGGTGGTTCAGGAAAATCTTGCTGGCCTAAAACAGCACAATGCACAAATCGCCAACTTGAAGTCAAAGATTGAATCCGTTTTAACTGACATCCGGCACAAGGTTTCTGATTGGCCTTCAAATGTGCAAATAGATTACATCCGCCTACAATTATCATACTGGTCTGAAGAGCGAAAACAAATGCAAGAAACCTACACCTCTTGCATGAGTGAATTGCGATTATTGCAGGAGGCAGAAAAGAGGCAAGCCTTGCAAAAGGCTCGTCTGGCAGAACTAGAGCATGCATATAAGGATGTACAAATTAAATTAGATAATTTACGAACACTTGAAGGATTATTCCGGGGTAAGGGAATGGTCGAATTCGCAGCCTCTCGCTACCTGAGTCAAATTATTGAACGTGCAAACGGCCGCTTTTACAAAATGACCCGCCATAAGTTGAGAATGGAACTTGGTGAGGGTAATCGGATGATGGTCAGAGACTATTACCACAACGGCGCCATGCGCTTGATCAAAACACTTTCAGGTGGCCAAATCTTTCAAGCCTCATTAGCACTTGCATTATCCTTAGCGGACCAGATTCGTAAATACAAAGAAGGTCAACGCGACTTTTTTTTCCTCGACGAAGGCTTTGGCAGCCAGGACAAAGAAAGTTTGCGTATCGTTTTGGATACACTAAAAGCATTGCGGGCTGAAAACAGGTGTGTTGGGATTATTTCTCATGTAGAAGAGCTGAAACAAGAAGTTGGTGCTTATCTGACAGTGCATCTGGACCCTGTCAAAGGCAGCCAGATTACTACAAATGCATAAGTAGGGCAAATTTCAAAACACTGCATTTGGGACATAATCGGTCAGAGTTGTAATACTGTTTACTTTTGCACCAAAGGGACTGACCATGATTGAAGACTTAAAAACTATTTTCCGTCGCGAAGGCATTACTGATGACAAAAGTTTAATCTATATCAGCAACGCTTTGGTTAGAAATAACCAGGAGGGTTATGATTATTTAGAACTCAAGCTGGCCCTTGATAAAATGTCCCGTATGGATATAACGGGTGACATGGCTGTGCGATCCGCTTTTGCAGCTGCATCCGCTATGGGCATTGATAAAAAGAAATTAATAGACTCGATTGTAGTATATAGGGAGATTCTCATTAAGGAACGTACCGACTTTGACACGGCATTACAAGACGCCATGAAGCGGAAGGTAGAAACCCGTGAAAAGGATATTTTGGAGTTAGAAAATAAACGAATTGCATTAGAGGATGAATTGAAACGCATTCAAGTAGCTATTTCTACCAGCGAAGAACAAATCGCAAATGCCCGATTGGCTATTGAATCAGCAAGTAGTGAGCTTGCCATCGCTGAAAAAGTCTATAATGACACATGCAATCAGGTCCTCCAAATCATGGATGAGGACAGTGCGTTATTGGAAAAATTAATTTAATCCATCCGGATATCAGACAAAAGACAGGTTTTGGCGTGAGCCATCAATTCTTGATAGTTTTTAAATGATGAGGGTTCTAAAACAGCACTCCATTTAATATGGAGTACACCCGGCCAAAGGTCTAAAGATGCAGCCGTCATGCTTCGTTTATGCACATTCTGAAGAGTCATCACAGCAACCGGAGTTTGTAAATCAAAGGCTAAGCGAAAAGCGCCACTATAAAATTCACCTAAAGGCAGATTGCTGCGATTACGTGTGCCTTCGGGATAGATAAACACAGAATACCCTTCACGAAATGTACTCTTCAACCAATCCATACTTCGTGCAGCGGAGGAGGGACTTTTCCGGTCGACCAGCACACAAAGACGTTTGACCAAAAAGCCCAGCAGAGGAATTTTTGTCAACTCTTTTTTTGCCAAAAATTTGTAAACACCAGGGAATGCAACAGGATTCGCTACAAAATCGATAGCAGTCCTATGGTTACTGACGATGATATACGGTTTATTTCTTTGAATAATATCTCGCCCATGAACCTTAATCCAAATACCTACTAATGGGAAAAAGAGGTAAGGGTAGATATGATGGTTAAACCAAACCACTATATAAGCATACCTCCTGGGCAAGAGCCCCAGAAATATCAAGTAAAAAGGGAAAAAGAGCAATACAAGGAAAAAAAAGAGGATTAACCCATATATAGCCCAAATCTTTCCACCTATGCTACGGAAAAGATTCATGACAGTTCGTTTAGGGTCGCTACAGGGGTAAGACCTAATTTTTTCCCTTCTTCGAGCATCATAG